>NZ_JBHYXD010000060.1:25107-54639 GCF_042751995.1 Streptomyces sp. NPDC059371
GGCGGGGGGGGCGGGGGGGGGGGGGGGGGGGGGGGGGGGGGGGGGGCCCGGGGCCCCCCCACACCCCACCGGAGGGGCAGGATGCTGCCGTAGCCCCCTGGGGAACTCCGCACACACGGAGGCATGGATGACCGCCGCCACACCCGCGCCCTTCACCGCCGACGACTACGCGGCCCGCATGCGGCGCGCCGCCGAGGCCGCGGCCGCCGCCGGGCTCGACGGTGTCCTGGTCGCGCCGGGGCCCGACCTGGTGTGGCTGACCGGGTACCGGCCGGTGGAGACCGAGCGGCTCACCCTGCTGGTGCTGCGCGCGGGAGCGGACCCCGCCCTGGTGGTGCCCAGGCTGGAGGCGCCCGACGCGGCCAAGTCGGCCGGCGCGCCCGCGATGACCCTGCACGACTGGACCGACGGCCAGGACCCCTACGGAGCGGCCGCGCCCCTCCTGGACAGCGCCGGCCGCTTCGGCATCAGCGACAACGGCTGGGCCCTGCACCTGCTCGGCCTGCAGAAGCGGCTCCCCGACACCCGCTACGCGGCCCTGACCGAGGTCCTGCCGATGCTCAGGGCGGTCAAGGACACCGCCGAGCTGGAGCGGCTCGCGTCCGCCGGAGCCGCGGCGGACGAGGCGTTCGAGGAGATCCGCAAGGTCCGTTTCGCGGACCGCAGGGAGTCGGAGGTGTCGAACGACCTCGCCGAGCTGCTGCGCCGGTTCGGACACTCCCAGGTGGACTTCACCATCGTCGCCTCGGGCCCCAACGGCGCCAACCCGCACCACGAGGCCGACGAGCGCGTGATCGAGGCCGGCGACATGGTGGTCCTGGACTTCGGCGGTCTCAAGGACGGCTACGGCTCCGACACCTCCCGCACGGTCCACGTCGGCGAACCGGACGACGAGGAGCGCAAGGTCCACGACATCGTCCGCGAGGCCCAGGAGGCCGGCTTCCGCGCCGTGCGGCCCGGGGCCGCCTGCCAGGACATCGACCGCGCGGCGCGCGCCGTCATCGAGGCCGCCGGGTACGGCGAGTACTTCATCCACCGCACCGGGCACGGCATCGGCGTCACCACCCACGAACCGCCCTACATGGTCGAGGGCGAGGAACAGCTGCTGGTCCCCGGCATGTGCTTCTCCGTGGAGCCGGGCATCTACCTGCCGGGCCGCTTCGGGGTCCGTATCGAGGACATCGTGACGGTGACCGGGGACGGCGGACGCCGGCTCAACAACACCTCCCGCGAGATGGTGATCGTCGACTGACGTGCACCCACCGACCGAGCGGCCACCCCGCCGCACCCGCGACCGCACCCGGACGACAAGGGCGCGACCATGAACCGGACACCGGTACCCGCACCGACACCCGCTCCGGAACCGACCCCGGACGCGGTCCGTCGGCTGGTCCGCGCCCTGCTCTTCGACGACGCCGCGCCGGGCCCGGGACCGGACGTGCGGCCCGTCCGTGAACAGGGCGGGCGCTTCACGTGGTGGGTGGGCCGACGCCATGTGCTGCGGCTCGCCCGGGACCGCGAGGCCTCTCTGCGGCAACGGCGTGAGCTGCGGCTGCGCGACCTGGTCCGTCCCTTCGTCGGGGGCGCCGTGCCCATGAGTGTCGCGCAGGGCGAGTGGGTGAGCGGACTGGCCTTCACCCTCGACACCTCGGTGCCCGGCGTCTCCGGCGAGGAGCAGGCCGTCTCGGCTCTCGGCGAGGCCGACCTGGCCGACCTGCTGACCGGGCTGCGCGAGGTCCCCGTACGGCAGGCTGAGACGCTGGGGGTGCCGCGGACCCCGCCGCGCTCCCTGGAGGCCCTGCGGGCCTCCGCCGTACGGGCCGCCGGACGGCTGCCCGCCGAGGAGTTCGACCCCGCCCGGTTCGACCAGCTCGCCGCGCCGGCCGCCGTTCAGCTCGGCGCGCAGCCCGGCGCCGCCGTCCTCGTGCACCACGGACTCCTGGGCGAACACCTCGTGGTCAGCCCCGACGGCCGGGTGCGGGGCGTCCTCGACTGGACCGGCGCGGTGACCGGGGATCCGGCCGAGGACATCGCGGGGCTGGCCCTGGCGGTCGGCGCCCCCGCGGCCGTACGCGCCGCCACCCTCGCCGGGTACGGCGCCCGCCCCTGTCTGCGCGGCCTGTGGCTCGCCCGCTGCGACACCGTCATCCGGCTCGGCGACCGCCTCCACGACCGCGACTCCGGACAACTGTCGCTCCTGGAGGCGCAGTTGGCGCGCGCCTGGGAGTCGATCCTGCTGGAGCGGGTCACGGACCTCAGGGACGCGCCGGACGAGGCACCGTAGGGCCGCCCGCGCCAGGCGTCCTCACGCCTGGGTCAGCACCACGCACGACTCGCCCGGCACGTTCAGTATCCCGTCCGCGCCCGGCGCCTCGACCGGGTCCCAGGCCGCGAGGATGCGTGCGCGGCGGATGCCGAGGGGAATCGCGGCCGGGTCCTTGCCGAGGTTCACGGCGACGCGTACGTCCCCGCGCCGGACGGCGATCCAGCGGGCCCCGGGATCGTACGCGACCCTGACCGCCGCGAGATCGGGAGCCGACAGGTCGGCCTGGCCCACGCGCAGGGCGATCAGCTCGCGGTACCAGGCCAGCAGGCGCGCGTGCGGGGCCCGGTCGCGTTCCGGCCAGTCGAGACACGAGCGGTCCCGGGTCGCCGGGTCCTGCGGGTCCGGCACGTCCTCCTCGGCCCAGCCGTGCGTCGCGAACTCCCGCCGCCTGCCCCGCCGTACGGCGTCCGCGAGCTCGGGGTCGGTGTGGTCGGTGAAGAACTGCCAGGGAGTCGTGGCCCCCCACTCCTCGCCCATGAAGAGCATCGGCGTGAACGCCGCGGTGAGCGTCAGCGCGGCGGCGCAGGCCAGCAGCCCGGGGGAGAGGGCCGCCGACAGCCGGTCCCCCTGGGCGCGGTTGCCGATCTGGTCGTGGGTCTGGGTGTAGCCGAGCAGCCGCTGCGCCGAGACCCGTGCCCGGTCGAGCGGACGGCCGTGATGCCGTCCGCGGAAGCTGGAATAGGTGCCGTTGTGGAAGAAGCCCGACGTCAGCGTCTTGCACAGCGCGGCGAGCGGGGGGTGCGCGAAGTCCGCGTAGTAGCCCTGCGCCTCGCCGGTCAGCGTGGTGTGCAGCGCGTGGTGGAAGTCGTCGTTCCACTGGGCGTGCAGCCCGAGGCCGCCCTCCTCGCGGGAGGTGATGAGCCGCGGGTCGTTGAGATCCGACTCGGCGATCAGGAACAGCGGCCGGCCCAGGTCGCCGGCGAGCGCGTCCACGGCCGCCGACAGCTCCTCCAGGAAGTGCACCGCCCGGGTGTCCCGCAGCGCGTGCACCGCGTCGAGACGCAGCCCGTCGAGCCGGTAGTCGCGCAGCCAGGCCAGCGCGCTGCCCACGAGATACGCGCGCACCTCGTCCGATCCGGGCGCGTCCAGGTTCACCGCGGAACCCCAGGGCGTCTGGTGGGTGTCCGTGAAGTAGGGCCCGAACGCGGGCAGATGATTGCCGGACGGGCCGAGATGGTTGTGCACGACGTCGAGGACGACTCCCAGGCCGAGTTCGTGCGCCCGGTCGACGAAGCGCTTCAGCGCCTCGGGGCCGCCGTACGGCTCGTGCACGGCCCACAGGGAGACACCCTCGTACCCCCAGCCGTGCCGGCCGGGGAACGGGCACAGCGGCATCAACTCGACGTGCGTGACACCCAGTTCCGCCAGATGTCCGAGCCGCTCCGCCGCCGCGTCCAAGGTGCCCTCGGGGGTGTACGTCCCCACGTGCAGTTCGTAGAGGACCGCGCCCGGCAGTGCCCGTCCGGGCCAGTCGGCACGCCACCCGTACCCGCCCTGGTCGACCACCGCGCTCAGTCCGTCCGGCCCGTCCGGCTGACGGCGCGAGCGGGGATCGGGCAGGACCGGACCGTCGTCCACCGCGAACCCGTAACGGGTCCCCTCCGCCGCCTCCGCCTCGCCCGTCCACCATCCGGCACGCCCGGGATCACGGTCCAACGCGCGCGTGGTACCGGCGCAATGGAGCGTCATCCGGTCGGCCCGTGGTGCCCACACCTCGAATCGCATGGACGCTTCCCCCTGTCGGCTCGCAGTGACCCAGCACGTCCATGGTGCTCCACAGGAGATCAATTCGCTTTCGGATCCACCCTTTTGCCGCGTGTTCGTCGCCCTTTGGTCGCGCGAACGGCCGCACCCGGTCCCACCAGCCGTTTCCGGGTCTTCTGGACACCTTGTCGTTACTGGCAGACAATCACGAACGTGACGTCGTCCTTCGAGTTCCATCCGTACCCCGCGCGGCTGTCCGACGCGGAGCGCGACCGGGCGCTCAAGTCCCTCCGTGACGGCGTCGCGCTCGGCCGCCTCTCGCACGACACGTTCGTCCGCCGCATGGAGCTGGTCCTGTCCGCCCGCCGGTCCGAGGAACTCGCCGTGCTCACCGCCGACCTGCCCGCAGGCGACGAGAGTGCCGGGCGGCGCTGGTCGAAAGTGGTGTTCGGCACCGTGGAGGCCGTCTCCGGCTTCACGGTCCGGCTGCGCCGGGCCTGGCAGGCCGAGCGGCTGCCCAAACTGCAACTGCCCGACCCGGGCGACTCCTACCCGCTGCGCATCGGCCGCGACCCGGCCAGCGGGCTGCGCCTCAACCACGAGACGGTGTCCCGGGTGCACGCCGAACTGCGCCGCCAGGACGGCGCCTGGGTGCTGCGCGACCTCGGCTCGACCAACGGCACGACCGTCAACGGACGGCGCGTCATCGGCGCGTCCGTCGTGAAGGACGGCGACCAGATCGGCTTCGGCCGCATGCTGTTCCGCCTCACCTCGGGCTGAAATCCAGGCGTCTCGCCTCGGGCTGAACCCCGGTGCCGCGCCCGGCCCGGACTCCCGCGCCGCACCGCGGTGCCGCGCGGGAGAGCGCCCCGCGCGCCCGGCCTCCGCAACATCCTTCCGCAGCAGCGGTGTTGACGTACCCCCCGACTCGTGACTGACTGTGTGTACTTCATGTACATCTGGTGAAACGACGGCACCGTACGAGTGGAGGTGTGCCCTGCCGCCTCTGCGCCGCTACCCGACCGTGGACGAACTCGCCGTCCGCGCCGCCGCGCTCGTCGCCCGGCGCCCCGACGAGGCCCGGCTGCGCCGGGTGGGCACCTCCCGGGCGGGCACCCCGATGCTGCTCCTGTCCGTCGGGCACGGCAGCCGCCAGGTCCTCGTCGTCGCCGGACCGCACGCCAACGAACCCGTCGGCGGCGCGACCGCCCTCAGGCTGGCCGAACGGGCCCTCGCCGACCCCCGCCTCACCGAGGGCGCGGACGCCACCTGGAACCTGCTGCTCTGTCTCGACCCCGACGGCTCCCGCCGCAACGAGGCCTGGCTCCAGGGCCCTTACACGCTCGGCCACTACTTCCGGAACTTCTTCCGGCCCGGCTTCCTCGAACAGCCCGAATGGCTGCCCGACGGCGCGGACGGCGCCGCTCTGCCGGAGACCCGGGTCCTGCTCGGCCTCCAGGACGAGCTGAGGCCGTTCCTCCAGTGCTCCCTGCACGGCGTCGACGTCGGCGGCGCCTTCGTCGAGCTGACCCGTGACCTGCCGGGCCTCTCGCAGCGTGTCGCGCACAGCGCCGCCCGCCTCGGCATCCCGCGCGAACTCGGCCCCTACGACACCCTGTACTGGCCGGCGCTCGGCCCCGCCGTCTACCGCGTCCCGCCGCCGAGCGGGGGAGACCTGGCCGCCGCCATCACGGAGGCCGCGGTCGACTCCACCTGGTTCCACCCCCAGCCGCACGGCACGGTCACCGCGATCGTCGAGGCACCCATGTGGGGCGTCGGCGCCGTCGAGGACCGGACGCGCCCCGCCGATCCCGACGCCGTACTGCGCTCCGTCAGCCGCACGCTGCGGCACGACACCGAGGTCCTGGAGGACATCCTGGCCCGGCTGCGGCCCGGCCTCGGCGGCTCGCCCGACGCACCCCGGCTGCTCGCGCCCGTCGACGACTATTTACTGGTCGGCCCCGGACTCGCCGACTCCTGGGACCCCGACGTGCGCGACGCCGGGGGACGCGTCCTGCCCTCGCTCGACACCGCCCGCCTGACCGCCCTGCGCCTCGCCGGGCGGCGGGTCGCGCTGCGCACGGCCGGGCTGCTGCACCAGTTGGTCACCGCCTCCGGGCGGGACCCGGGCGAGGAACTGTCCGAGCTCGACCGGCTGATCGACGCGTGGTGCGCCGACTACCGCGACGGCTGCGGAGCACGCTGGATCCCGGTCGCGCGCCAGGTCGAGTACCAGGCGCGTGTCGTGCTCGCCGCGTTCGACCTCGCGGGGCGTCCCACCGGCACGCGTTCCCGTTCGGGTGATTCCGGGTGGACCGCGCAGGCCGCCGTGCCGATGCACCGGGAATGACGACAACGCTTCGAGCGATCCGCGCCTGCCTGCTGGTCCCGCTCGCGCTCCTCCTGGCGGGCGCGGCCCCCGCGGCCCACGCGACCCCGGGACACGGACTGCCCGGCGACTGGCTCCGCCTCGCCGTCACGCGCGGCGACGCCCGCTCCGGCGACACCCCCGGCGTCCTGCTGCGCTGCGACCCGCCCCGGGGCCACGCCCACGCCGCCGGGGCCTGCCGGCAACTCGCCGCGGCCGGGGGCGACATCGGCCGCATCCCACGCCGGTCCGGCGCCATGTGCCCGATGCTCTACGCGCCGGTGACGGCGTCGGCGTACGGCGTGTGGGAGGGCCGCCGGGTCGACTACAGGCACGCGTTCTCCAACTCCTGTGTGATGAGGGCGGAGACGGGCGCGGTGTTCGACCTGTCGGTCTGAGTCAGGCGGCGCCCTCGCGTGCGTGGCGGGCGGCCGCCATCACCGTACGGGCCTGGTGCTCGACCTGGTTCTCCAGCGGCACCCAGCGCGCGCGGAAGCGTTCGGCGAAGGCGTCGCTCCAGCCGGCGACCAGCTCTTCGAGGTGGGGCGCCTCCCGGTCGCCGGCCTCCTGGAGGACGCGCAGCAGCATCGACGCGGCCCGCAGCGGGATCCGCCGGCCGAACGCGTCCACGCTGCCCACGTACGCCATCGTCGTGTCCGCGGGAAGCGGCTGCGACCAGTCCGCGGCGAGCCCCGGCACCAGGTCCAGCGCCCACTTCGAGGCCCGCAGAAGGGGTCCGTCGGGCCCCCGCAGCCGGGGCAGGGCCCGCCCGAGCACCGCCTCCACCTGCCCCGCGTCCGTCACCAGCCGGTGGGCCAGGCGTCGCATCGCCGCCGCGGGCGCGGGGTGCGGTGCCGGGTCGTCCACCAGGTCGCTGGCCCACATCGGCACCTCCACGACGGCCGTCAGACCGCCGTACCGGTGGGCGTGGTACCAGGTGCTGTGCCGGGCGTCGTCCGGCATGCTCGGGTACGCGGTGTCCGAGCCCGGCGCCGGCATCACATGCACCCCGGGCCCGGAGGCGGGCCAGCCCGCGGCGTCCGAGGCGGCCGTCTCCACCGGGATGCGCAGCTCCGCGGCCGACTTGGCGAACGGCTCCGCGAGACCCGGGATGTCCTTGGTCAACTGCACCCAGCTACCGCCCAGATCGGTGCCGTGCAGCGTCACCTGGAGATAGGGCCGCACCTCGTCGATGACCCGGGTCAGCGCCCGCGTCTCCGGCGGCAGCCGGTCGGGCGGCAGGACGGAGGGCGACCACTCCGGCTGCTCGGGTCCGGCCGGACGGAAGAACCCCAGGTGGTATTCGAGGAGGGTCCGCGGCGCCGGGGTCACATGGAGGCTCGCCCCGTCCGGGTCCGCGCAGAGCAGGAAGTGCCAGGAGGTGTCGCGGCGCAGATCCCGCCCGGACAGCACCCGTTCGGCCAGCGACAGCAGCGTCGAACCGCCCGTCGGTTCGTTGGCGTGGGCCCCCGCCACGACGAGCACCGCGCGCCGGGCGTGGCCGACGGACAGCAGGTGGAGGGGCCTGCCCGCGCGGGAGGCGCCCACTTGCCTGAGGACGCAGAGATCGGGCCGGTGGGCCGCCAGCGCGCAGGCGGACGACACGATTTCGGTCACACTGGGGTAGCGCAACTCCGGCAGATGACTCACCCCCGACTTGTCCGCCCTGCGTCGCTTTTGGCAGTACTCCACGGTCTCGGAGAACTGTCAAGGACGCGTCGGCGCGGCCCGGCGGGAGCCCTCGTGGCATTTACCGCTGGCAACGGGCAGCGGAAGGTGCGCGGGCTTCCCCGGCCGGAGCGGACCGCGTCCCGCAGGCCTGCGGAGAACCGGGGCGCGCGCCGTGGAACGGGCGCCGGGGAGGAGACGGCCGGCGTACGCGCGCGCCACCGGCGGACGAGCCGGTTCGGCGTACACGATTCACTCGTCCGGGTGTACGGGAACTGCGGTCCCGGGCGGGCGGTGGTCCACTCGGAACAACCGCGCGCGGGTCCGGCGCGCAGACCCGAGGTGGTGGCCCGCGGTGCTGTGTCCACACGGCCTTCCCGGCGAAGGCGCCCCGACGGCGACCCGTACGGGCCCACCGGTCCCGGCGCGAGCGTCGGTGATCCCGTCCACTCCCGCCCCGTCCCGCTCCTCGCCGGACGGGCCGTGCGGGCCCTACATGCCCCCGTGCGGGCCGTCCGCTCGCGGGGGCGCCCCCGCGAGCCTGCTCGACCCGGGAACCGAGCGCGATCCCCACCCCCTCTACCGCACCCTGCGCGGAGACTTCCCCCTGGTCCACGACGAACCGTTCGGAGCCTGGCTGATCAGCCGCTACGCCGACGTGCGCGCCGCGCTCGCGGACCCGCGGCTCGCCGCGCCGTCACCCGGACCCGGGCCGGCCCACGGGGAGGACCACACGGACGGCGCGCGCCGGGCCGCCGTCTCCGCGGCGCTGGGGGACCGGATGCCGGCCGGCCTCCGCGCGGGCGTCGAGCGCACCGCGCACGTCCTCGCCAGCCGCCTGGCGGGCCGTCAGGAGGCCGACCTCGTCGCCGAGTTCTGCCAGTGGCTGCCCGTCGCCGCCGCCGTCACCGCGCTCGGACTGCCGTTCGAGGACACCGCGCGCGTACACGCCTGGTGCCGGACGGGACTCGACCACCTCGGGGGCCACGGCCCCGGACTCGACGCCTATCTGCGCCCCCATCTGGTCCGCCGCCGCGCCCACCCCGGCGACGATCCGCTGTCCGCGCTGTGCGCGGCCCGCCCCGGTGGACGGCCGCTGCCGGACGAGGCCGTGACCGAGTTCGCCGGGTCCGTGCTGGGCGCGGCCGGCGGGACGACCGCGCGCGCCCTCGCGTCGTTCCTCGCCAACCTGCTCGACCACCCGGGCCGGCTCGACCTGATCCGCGCCCGCCCCGAGCTGACCGGCGCCGCCTGGGCCGAGTCGCTGCGCCGCGACCCCCCGGTGCAGATCGTGCCCCGGCGGGCGCTCGAACCGATCGGCCCGATACCCGAGGGCGCCACCGTGGCGTGTCTGCTCGGCGCGGCGGGCCGCGACCCGGCACGGTTCGCCGACCCGGACCGCTACGACCTCTTCCGCGCCGACCCGGGCGGCCTCGCGTTCGGCGCGGGACCGCGCCACTGCCTCGGCGCCCCGCTGGCCCGGCTGACGGCGGAGGCGGGGCTGAGCGTCCTGCTGGCCGTGCTGCCGGGCCTGCGCAGGGCGCCGGGGCCCCGGCCGCGCGCCGAGGGCCTGGTCAGCCGCTCTCCCCGGACCCTTCCGGTGTGTCCACGCTGACGCGTTCCAGGAGGACGACGGGTGACCGCTCGAAGAGGTCCGCCACGCGTGCGTGCCCCGTGAACTCCCGCCCCGGGGAGCCGGAGGGGAGCACGTCGGCCCACCGTCCGCCGGGGAGCGCGAGAACGGTGTCCCGCCAGCCGCCGGCCTCGGCGAGCCCCAGCGACAGCCGGGTGACGGCCGTGATCACCTCTCCCGACCGCACGAACGCCACACAGTGCTCCGCCGCCGGCCCCTCGGCGCGCAGCGGCGCGTACGTCGCCGCGTCGCCGAAGACGTCGGGCCGCCGGGCGCGCAGCCGCAGCGCGGCGGCCGTGAGCGCCGGCTTCTCCGCGGACGGGTCGCGCGGCGCGAACGCCTCCCTGTTGTCCGGGTCCACCAGCGCCAGATACTCGTCCTCGGTTCCCTGGTACACGTCCGGCACCCCGGGCATCGTCAGATGGACCAGGGCGGCCCCCAGGACGTTCGCCCGCACATGCGGGCCCAGCGAGGACCGCAGGGCGGCCACGTGCCGTCCAGGGGGCCCGCACGGCCCGTCCGCGACGAACGCCGTCACCGCGTCCTCGTACGCGGGGTCGCGCTCGGTCCAGGCGGTGCGCGTCCCGGCCTCCCTGATGTGCTTCAGCAGGGCGTCTCGGACCCGCTCCGTGTAGACCCCGGCCCCGTCCTCGCCGGTGGCCGGGCCGAGCCCGAACACCGTCTGCCAGGCGGCCCACGCCACCTGCGGGTCGGGGCTCCCGAGTCCCTCACCGGTCACCTCCGCCAGGACCTCGGACCAGGCTTCCGGGCACTGGGTGAGGACGGCGACGGCCGCGCGCACGTCCGCGCTGCGCTTCGTGTCGTGGGTCGACAGGACGGTCCCGGTGGCGGGCCAGTCGCGCTGCACACGCGCGCAGTAGGCGTGGAAGTCGTCCGGGGACACCGCGGGGCGGCCCGGGTCGCCGCCCACCTCGTTCGCCGACAGCAGCGGCACGTAGCGGTAGAACGCCGTGTCCTCCACCGACTTGGCCCGCAGCGCCGACGAGGTCTGCGCGAACCGGGCCCGGAAGGCGGCCTCCCCGGGCCCGTCGCCGTCGCCGATCAGCAGATCCCGTACGACGTCCACGGCGTGCGCCTCCTCGGGCACCCGGAACGCCGACCTGGCCTCGGCGGCGGCCCGCTCGGTGATCACCAGGGACGCGTCCGTGGACGGGTAGGGCCGGTACACCTCCAGCCGGACAAGGAGCTCCCGCAGCGCGGCGCCCAGGGCCCAGGGGGCGTGGTCGCGGGCGGCGGGGTCGGGGGACACGGCGCACAGCGCGCTCACCTCACGGGTGAGGCGTTCGACCTCCGCGGCCAGTTCGTGCGTGATCACCTTGTACGCCGCCCGGCGCACCGTGCTCTCCCAGTGGCCGCCCCGGTCGGCCTGCGGGCCGGCGAAGCGCCGGTAACGGCCGAGGAGCCGGCTCGCGCCCGCCTCGTCCGTGAAGAGGCCGTCGACGTGCCGCAGCGCGTCGTAGCCGGTGGTGCCCGCTACGGGCCACGCGGGCGGGAGCGGCTCGCCGTCCGCGAGGATCTTCTCGACCACCGTCCAGCGGCCGCCGGTCGCCTCGTGCAGCCGGCGCAGATAGGCGTCCGGGTCCGCCAGCCCGTCCGGGTGGTCGACGCGCAGACCGTCGATCACACCGTCGGCGACGAGCTCCAGGATCTTCGCGTGGGTGGCCGCGAACACCTCGGGGTCCTCGACGCGCACCCCGATGAGCTCCGAGATGCTGAAGAAGCGCCGGTAGTTCAGCTCGGTGCGGGCCAGCCGCCACCACGCGGGGCGGTACCACTGGGCGTCCAGGAGCCGGGGCATGGGCAGTTTCGCGGTGCCCTCGCGCAGCGGGAACACGTGGTCGTAGTAGCGCAGTATGTCGCCGTCGACCTTGAGCTCGCCGATCTCGGAACCGAGGCGGTCCCCGAGCACCGGCAGCAGCAGCCGGCCGTCCTGGGCGTCCCAGTCGATGTCGAACCAGCGGGCGTACGGAGATCCGGGGCCCTCGCGCAGGACCTCCCACAGGGCGTGGTTGTGGCGCGGGGCCATCGCCATGTGGTTCGGCACGATGTCCACGACGAGCCCGAGGCCGTGCTCCCGCGCGGTGCGTGCCAGGGCACGCAGCCCCTCCTCACCGCCGAGTTCGGCCCGTACGCGCGCGTGGTCCACCACGTCGTAGCCGTGCGTCGAACCGGGGACGGCCTCAAGGACGGGCGACAGGTGCAGGTGGGAGACGCCGAGCGAAGCCACATAGGGCACGGCCGCCTCGGCGCGGCGGAAGGGGAAGTCCGGCTGGAGCTGGAGCCGGTAGGTGGCGGTCGGCACGAAGGGGAGGACCGGGCTGGGGACGACCGAGTGCGCGATCGCCGGTTCGGGGCGCTCAGGTGTCATGCGAGTCTACGTACCCGTCCGGCCGGACTTCTGTCACCCACACCCCCAGAAGGGCACGCACGGACCCCCGTCGGAGGCCCACGCGCGTGCTCCTGGAACCGGAAGAGGCCCACGCGCGCGTGTTCCCGAAAATGCGGTCCACGCGCGCGTGCTCCTGAGGAGGGGGCCGGCCGTCCTAGGCGGGCCGCTGAAGCACCGTCATGCTCCGGTCGACCAGGCTCAGCCGGTCGCCGGCCGTGACCTTGGCGCCCGTACCCGGGGCCACGCCCTCCGGGAGGGAGGTGTCGACGACGACCTGCCACTGGCGGCCGTGGTCGGCCGGTACGACGAATTCCAGGGGCTTGGGGGAGGCGTTGAACATCAGCAGGAAGGAGTCGTCGGCGATGCGCTCCCCGCGGGCGCCCGGCTCGGAGATCGCGTTGCCGTTGAGGAACACGGACAGCGCCCGGGCCTGCGCGGAACCCCAGTCGCGCTGGGTCATCTCCTGGCCCTCCGGGGTGAACCACGCGATGTCGGAGAGCTCGTCGTGGGTGCCCTGGACGGGCCGCCCGTGGAAGAAACGCCGCCGCCGGAAGACGGGATGGTCCCGGCGCAGCCACACCATCGCGCGCGTGAAGGCCAGGAGCTCGCAGTCCTCCTCCGGCCACGGCACCCAGGCCAGCTCGCTGTCCTGGCAGTACGCGTTGTTGTTGCCGCCCTGGGAGCGCGCGAACTCGTCGCCGTGGCTGAGCATCGGCACGCCCTGGGAGAGCATCAGGGTGGCGATGAAGTTGCGCCGCTGCCGGGCCCGCAGCGCCAGCACGCCCGGGTCGTCCGTCTCGCCCTCGGCGCCGCAGTTCCAGGAACGGTTGTGGCTCTCGCCGTCCCGGTTGTCCTCGCCGTTGGCCTGGTTGTGCTTGTTGTTGTACGACACGAGGTCGTTCAGGGTGAAGCCGTCGTGGCAGGTCACGAAGTTGATGGAGGCGAGCGGACGCCGTCCGTCGTCCTGGTAGAGGTCGGACGAGCCGGTCAGCCGGGACGCGAATTCGGCCAGCGTGCGCGGCTCGCCGCGCCACAGGTCCCGCACGGTGTCGCGGTACTTGCCGTTCCACTCCGTCCACAGGGGCGGGAAGTTGCCCACCTGATAGCCGCCCTCGCCGACGTCCCAGGGCTCGGCGATCAGCTTCACCTGGGAGACCACCGGGTCCTGCTGGACGAGGTCGAAGAACGACGACAGCCGGTCCACCTCGTGGAACTGGCGCGCCAGTGTGGCCGCGAGGTCGAAGCGGAAGCCGTCCACGTGCATGTCGGTGACCCAGTAGCGCAGCGAGTCCATGATCAGTTGCAGGACGTGCGGCGAGCGCATCAGGAGCGAGTTGCCGGTGCCCGTGGTGTCCATGTAGTAGCGGGGGTCGTCCGCCAGACGGTAGTACGAGGCGTTGTCGAGGCCCCGGAAGGAGAGTGTCGGGCCCAGGTGGTTGCCCTCGGCCGTGTGGTTGTAGACCACGTCGAGGATGACCTCGATGCCGGCCTCGTGCAGCGCCCGGACGGCCGACTTGAACTCCAGCACCTGCTGGCCCCGGTCGCCCCAGGAGGCGTACGCGTTGTGCGGGGCGAAGAAGCCGATCGTGTTGTAGCCCCAGTAGTTGCCGAGGCCCATGTCGGACAGCCGGTGGTCGTTCACGAACTGGTGTACGGGCATCAGTTCCAGCGCCGTGACGCCCAGTTCCGTCAGGTGTTCGATGATCGCCGGATGGGCGAGGGCCGCGTACGTGCCGCGCAGCTCGTCCGGGAGCTCCGGATGCAGCATCGTGAGGCCCTTCACATGGGCCTCGTAGATCACCGTGTGGTGGTACTCCGTCCGGGGGCGCCGGTCGTCGCCCCAGTCGAAGTACGGGTTGACCACGACCGACGACATCGTGTGCGGCGCCGAGTCGAGGTCGTTGCGCTTGTCGGGTGACCCGAAGGGGTATCCGTACACCTCCTCGCCCCAGTTCACGGCGCCCGCGATCGCACGCGCGTACGGGTCGAGCAGCAGCTTCGCGGAGTTGGCGCGCTGCCCGCGCTCGGGCGCGTACCGCCCGTGCACCCGGAAGCCGTACCGCTGTCCGGGCATGACGCCGGGCAGGTACGCGTGGCGCACGAACGCGTCGGTCTCCCGCAGTTCCACGGCCGTCTCCGAGCCGTCGTCGTGCAGAAGACACAGCTCAATACGGTCGGCGGCCTCCGAGAAGACCGCGAAATTGGTACCGGCGCCGTCGTACGTGGCACCGAGTGGATACGCCTCGCCAGGCCAGACCTGCATGGATATGACTCTTCCAGTAGTTCCGTGCCCCTGGGGGCGAGTCCGAAGGGAGTCTCCCCGAAAGTGATGGAACCTCACATGCCTTACATCCCTCTTACCCCGCGACCAGGCATATCTCGTATGCCGAACCAGTGGGACTCGAACGACTCCTGGGGACGTAGGGGGAGTAGGGGGAAATGTGCGCAAGATAGTGCACCGCCATCTGGGCAAGGTGGTGGCGGGTGCGGCCATCGCGGTGGCCGGGACGGCCGTGATGATCGGAATCACCCTTCCGGGGTCGGCGGGGGCCGACGAGTCGGGCGGAACGAGCGGGACCGGCGCGACCGGCGGGTCCGCGCAGCAGGCGGCGCAGGACGGGCAGGGCGGCGCCGTGCAGCCCGGCGTCGTCGAGCGGGCGCCGGCCGAGGGGCAGAAAGGCAAGGGCCGTGACCCGCTGACCGACGACGAGATGCGGCGGGCCGAGCGGATCGCGGTGAACCGGCAGCTCTTCAACTCCAGCGAGAACGTCGAGGGCGCTCGCGGACCGCAGCGCATCGGAGTCGACCTCGCCGAGCCGGAGACGGCCGATCTGGACAACCCGAACGCGCCGCGCCGGGCCGACATCAGGTTCTACGACTACAAGGACGACACGCTCGTCACCAAGACCGTCGACCTCGACACCGAGAAGGTCGTCGAGACGGGCGTCCAGCACGGTGTGCAGCCGCCGATCAGCCGTGACGAGATGACCGAGGCCGCCAAGCTGCTGATCGCCGATCCGCTCGGCGCCGGCCTGAAGGCCGACTTCAAGGACGCCACCGGCAAGGAACTCACCTCGCCCGATCAGCTCATGCTCAACAGCATGGTCTACCGCGCGACTCCCGGCGTCCGGCCGGCCGCCCTCGGCGTCTGCGGTGAGCACCGGTGCGTCCGGCTCTTCCCGAAGGTCAAGAACGGGCCCTGGATCGACAGCCGTGACCTGGTGATCGACCTGAGCGCCCGCAAGGTCGGCAAGCTCGGCTGAGCGCCGTCCTTCTTTCCTTCCCACCTTCACAGCCTTCCGCAAGGAGTCATGTCTTCATGCGCGTCAACAGAAACAGCCGTGCCCGCAGCCGGGCGGCCGTGGGCCTCTCGGCGCTCGCCCTGGCCGCCGGCGCGACGACGGCCGCGGGACCGGCCGTCGCCCAGCCCCGGTCCGCGCCCGCCCCGGCCGCCGACTGCAGCGCGGCGTACAAGATCGAACAGAAGCTCGCCACCGGCACCACCTGGCGGATGTGCTGGCACTACGAGAGCGAGGCCGGACTCGTCCTGGAGAACATCTCCTACCAGCCTCCCGGCGAGGCGGCCCCGATCAAGGTCCTGAGCACCGCCAAGCTCGCCCAGATCGACGTCCCCTACGACGACGGCTCGGTCGAGTACAGCGACCTCACCGGCGCCGGCTTCGGGCAGGGCCTGGTCGACATGGTCCCCGCCGAGTGCCCCGGCGGCTCCATCAAGACGGTCAAGGTCCCCGATGCCTGGGACCCGCAGCACGCGAACGTCAAGGGCCTGTGCACCACGACCCGTTCACGCGGTCACGCCTACCGCATGGAGGCCGACACCGGGAACAAGGTCTTCCAGGCGCAGGGCAAGGACCTGCTGATCTACACCGTCAACAAGGTCGGCTGGTACGAGTACATCACCGAGTGGCGCTTCCAGGACGACGGCACCCTCAACATGAACGTCGGCGCCACGGGCAGCCTCTCGCCCGGTGACTACGACGCGGGCGACGGCCGCGGCTGGCCGCTCGGCAAGGGCGCCAAGGACTACGCCACGAGCCACAGCCACAACATCTTCTGGCGGCTCAACTTCGACCTGGACGGCTCGGCCAAGTCGAAGGTCGAGCAGTACGACTCGGTGGTCAGCCCGCCCGCTTCGGGCCAGGAGGCCCCCAGCAACAAGACCACGGTCACCAAGGTCGGCAAGGAACTCGCCGGCGACGCCAAGAACATGCGCTGGTGGCGTCTTGTCAGCAACTCCGGCAAGAACAAGGACAATCACGCACGCTCGTACGAAATCGTGCCGGGCGCGACCACCAAGTATCTCGGCCGCGCCTTCACCAAGCACGACGTCTACTTCACCGAGTACAACAAGTGCGAGCAGTTCGCCAGCGACAACCTGCGCAACTGCGGTGCCGGGCACGGTAAATCCGTCGACAAGTGGGTCGACGGACAGACGCTCACCCACCCCGTGGTCTGGGTCAACGTGGGCTTCCACCACATCGCCCGCGACGAGGACCAGCAGCCGATGCCGGTCCACTGGCAGGGATTCTCCATCGCCCCGCGTGACGTCACCGCTATGAATCCGCTCACTCCGCCGGAGCTCGCGGACCAGAACGGGCATGTCCAACCTAGGTAGTTGGGAAACGACCTGTGCATCGGGCTGCACCGCTCGCCGCTCCCGGAGTACCCTTCCTTGATCGTTGATTGGGGCTTGCCCCCGGGGAGTGCTCGGGGGAGCGGAAGGCGGTGCGTGGGTGGGCTCGGGAGGGCTGGAGCTGCCTCCTGGTGACGAGGGTCACGAGGGGAACTCCACAGATGTCCCACCCGGCGCGGTGTCCCTGGCGCGGCCGATGGAAATGGGATCCATTGGTCCGGAACTGGACTGGGGCGCCGACGCCTGGCGCGAGGTGCGTACGCGCGCCCAGCGGGCCGGGCGCGCCTACATCTGGCTGAACCTGGTGGAACAGCGGCTGCGCGCGGTCGTGGCCGCTGTTCTCCGGCCCATCTACGAACCCGTCCACGGCGACGACTGGGTGGTCGCCGCCGCGGGACCGGCCGGTCAGGAGTGGGTGCAGCGCGCCGTCGCCGTGCGCGAAGTCAGCCGCCGCAAGGGGTACTTGCTCGACCCGGCCGACGACAACGTGCTGAGTTTCCTCACGCTGCCCCAGTTGCGGGAGCTGATGGTGCAGCACTGGCCGTGCTTCGAGCCCTACTTCGACGAACGCCGGGACGTCGAACTCGCCCTGGACGAGCTGGAAGTGACCCGGAACGTCGTGTCACGCAACCGCGCTCTGTCCGAGGCCGTCCTGAACCAGGCCGAACGGGCGGCGGCGAAACTCCTGGAGATCCTCGGCGCCGGGAGCGACGTGCCCTCCGCGCGCAGGCTGCCCGTGGACGCCGTCGAGGACCTCGTGGGCGACCGCTACGCGGACGTCGTCGGGGTGCACTCCGACCGGGTGCGGCTGCTGCGCCAGTTCCCCGCAGAGGACCTCTTCGGCGGCGCCCGCCGGCTCGACGCGGTCGGCATCGGACTGAACCTGCTGGTGCAGAACTTCTCCGGGCGCCGGCTGGTCCGGCTCGCCGAGGCGGGCTGCCGGACGCGGCTGCTGTTCCTGAACCCCGCGTCCAGCGCGGTCAAGCGGCGCGAGCGCGAACTCGGCATCAAGCGCGGCGAGTTGAGTCGGTCGGTCGAGATGAACATCCTGCACATGCGGCGGGTGCGGTCCAGGCTGCGCGACCCGGACGCCTTCGAGATCCAGGTCTACGACGAGACGCCCCGCTTCACCGCGTACCTCGTGGACGGGGACGGCTCGGACGGCATCGCGGTCGTGCAGTCCTATCTGCGCCGGACGCGGGGCATGGAGGCACCGGTCCTGGTGCTGCGCGGCGGGAGTCGCCTGCTCAAACCGGATCAGATCGACGAAGAGGGACTTTTCCCCACCTATCGCGAAGAATTCGAGGTGGCCTGGGCCGATTCGCGGCCTGTGTCCTGAAAGGCCGTTCCTCGTGGCCGGTGGAACGCGGTCCCCGGATTGTCAGTGGCTCATGGGATCGTGGGGACCACTGGGGGAAAGCACCACGAAGAAGGGGGGCCGCCCATGGGCTGGCACCGGGAGCTGCTGATCGGCTTCGACCTGGAGACGACCGGGACCGATCCGCGTGAGTCGCGCATCGTCACGGGTGCCGTGATAGAGGTCAAGGACGGAGAGCCGCTGGGCCGCCGCGAATGGCTGGCCGATCCGGGCGTGGAGATCCCGGCCGACGCAGTGGCGGTGCACGGGATCACGAACGAGCGCGCGACCGCCGAAGGCCGTCCGGCCGACGAGGTCGCCGACGCCATGGCGGGCGTCCTCGTCACCTACTGGCGCACCGGCGTCCCGGTCGTCGCGTACAACGCGGCCTTCGACCTCACGCTGCTCTCCGCCGAGCTGCGGCGGTACGGACTGCCCTCGCTGCGCGAGCGGCTCGGCGGCATCGATCCGGCTCCCGTCATCGACCCGTACACGATCGACCGCTCCGTGGACCGTTACCGCCGGGGCAAGCGCAACCTGGAGGCGGTCTGCACCGAGTACGGGGTGGTCCTGGACTCCGCCCACGACGCCTCGGCCGACGCACTCGCCGCCGCCCGGCTCGCCCGCGCGATAGCCGGCCGTCACCCCAAGGTCGCGGCCCTCGGCCCGGTCGAGCTGCACGGCCGCCAGATCGAGTGGTACGCGGACTGGGCGGCCGACTTCCAGTCCTTCCTGCGCCGCAAGGGCGAGACGGACGCGGTGGTGGACGGCACCTGGCCCCTGCGGGACCTGGCGGACGAACGCGTCTGAGCCGATCGCGGGGCCGGGACTCCTCGCGCGGCCCCGGGCAGGAGGCCACCCGGCATCCGGGCGGGCACCAACATCCGGGCGGGCACCGGGCGGCAGGTCAGAACGCGTACCAGCGCACCGTCTCGTCGCCGTCCCGCAGTGACGCCACCCGGCGTTCGAACTCGGCCGACGCCTTGGGGTTGGTCGGCGCGTGCTGGGCGACCCAGGCGCAGCTCGCGGTCTCGCGGGCACCCCGGAGCACCGAACAGCCCTCCCACCCCCGCACATCCCAGCCGTACGTCTCGGTGAAGGAGTCGTAGGCCTCGGCGGGAAGCCCGTAGCGGTCGCGGGACAGGGCCATGACCACCAGATCGTGCTCACGCAGATCCGCGGAGAAGGTCTCCAGGTCGACCAGGACCGGGCCGTCCGGGCCGACGTGGACGTTGCGGGGCAGCGCGTCGCCGTGGATCGGGCCCGGCGGGAGGTACGGGGCGAGCGCGGCGGCCGCCGCGGCGAAGCCGTCGCGCCGCTCCCGCAGATACGCCGCGTCCGCGGGGGCGATCGCGTCGCCCGCCAGCCGCAGCCAGCGCTCCACGCCGCCGAGGAGTTCCCGGGGCGGCAGGGAGAAGGAAGGGGAGGGCAGCGCGTGCACCACGCGCAGCAGCTCCGCCAGATCGCGCGGCTCGGCGGGGCGGACGGCGTCGGGCAGCCGGTGCCACACCGTCACGGGGTGTCCGTCGACCAGCAGCGCCTCCGGCTCGGCGGCCCGTACCGCGGGGACACCCGACTCGGCGAGCCACGCGGCGATCGCCAGCTCCCGGCGGGCCCGGTCGTGGAGTTCGGCGTCGCGCCCCACCTTGACGACGAGATCACCGGCCCCGAACACCGCGTTCTCGCCGAGGGCGAGGAGCGACGCGTCCCGCGCCGGACCCGGCAGCACCTTCGCCGCGGCCAGTACGTCCCGCGCCCGTTCCTCGTCCATCGCCCGCCTCCGTGTCCTCGCGTACGACGGCTCCGGGGTGCGTGCCGTCCGCCGGTCAGTCTCCCATTCCCGCAGGCCGGAACGGCGAAGGGCCTGTCGGCCCCTCCGGGAGGAGGAGACCGACAGGCCCTGGGCGGGTGAGACCGTTCCGGCGACCGGCGACCGGCGACCGGCGACCGGCGACCGGCGACCGGTGACCGGCGACCGGTGACCGGTCGCCGAGCGGTCGTGGCCGGCGCCGGGTGCCTAGACCCCGGCCCGCTCGCCCTGGGGCAGTACCGGCTGCGCGACGGCCTCGGGGGCCTCGTCGTGGGTGAGGTCGGGCATCCGGTTCAGCCACTTCGGCAGGTACCAGTTGCGCTCGCCGAGCAGCGCCATCACCGCGGGGAGCAGGACACCCCGGATGATCGTCGCGTCGATGAGCACCGCGGCCGCCAGGCCCACACCCATCTGCTTCATGGACTGCATGGACAGTGTCCCGAAGATCGCGAAGACGGCGACCATGATGACGGCGGCGCTGGTGACGACACCCGCCGTGGTGACCACCCCGTGCCGGATCGCGTCCTTGGTGCTGCGGCCCCGCAGCCGTGCCTCACGGATCCGGGACACCACGAACACGTGGTAGTCCATCGAGAGCCCGAAGAGGATCACGAAGAGGAACAGCGGCAGCCAGGCGACGATCGCACCGACGCCCTCCGCGCCCACCAGGGACGCGCCCCAGCCGTGCTGGAAGACCGCGACGAGGATGCCGTAGGCGGCCGCCACCGAGAGGAGGTTGAGCATGATCGAGGTGATCGCGATCGTCAGCGAGCGGAAGGAGAGCAGCATCAGGACGAAGGCGAAGACGACCACGAAGGCGAAGACCGGGGTCACCGAGCCGATCAGCTGGTCGTTGAAGTCGTGCGATCCCGCGACCTGTCCGGTGATCGGCGCCTCAAGCCCGTCGACCTTACCGAGCGTCCGCGGGCGTACCGTGTCGCGCAGCAGCTCCAGGCTCTTCTCCGCCTTGTCCTGGTCGGAGCCGCCGACCAGCGGGACGTAGACGAAGGCGACGTTGTCCTCCGCGTGCACCTTGACGTCGACCGGACCGCGTGAGGCACCCGAACTCACGGCCGCCGCACGGAAGTCGGCGAGCGCGGCCTTCACATCGGCGGCGTTGATGTCCCGCGCCTTGACGACCACCTCGGCCGGCTCGGAGCCGCCGGGGAAGGCGTCGTTGAGCCGGTTGTAGGTGCCGACGATCGACAGCGAGTCGCCGAATTCCTTGTCCAGGGTGAGCTGTTGGGTCTTCATGCCGAGCGCCGGAGCGGCGATGGCGAGCAGCGCGCCCGTCGCGACGACCAGGGAGATCGCGGGCCGGGCGAGCACCACACGCAGGACGGCGCCCCAGAACCGGCTGCCCTCGTCGGCCGGACGGCGGTTGCTCCGGCCGCCGTTCGCGGCGCGCCGCTTGGCCCGGTGCAGGAACGGGATGCGGCCCTTCTCGACGCGCTCGCCGAGCAGGGAGAGCAGCGCGGGCAGCACGGTGACCGAACCGACCATGGCGACGGCGACGACCATCAGGGAGGCCAGGCCCATCGCCTCGAACTCGGCGAGCCCGGTGAACAGCATGCCCGCCATCGCCACGCACACGGTGACGCCGGAGACGATGATGGCGCGGCCACTGGTGGCGGCGGCGATCCGCAGCGCCGTACCGGCGTCACGGCCCGCCTCGCGCTCCTCACGCTCACGCCGCAGGTAGAACAGGCAGTAGTCGACACCGACGGCCAGACCCACCAGCAGCATCACGGAGTTGGCCGTGTCGCTCATCGGCATCAGATGGCTGACGATGCCCATCAGGCCCATCGTCGCCATGATGGCGGTGACCGCGAGCGCCACCGGAAGCAGCGCCGCCACCAGCGCGCCGAACGCGATCAGCAGGATGCCCAGCGCCACCGGGACGGCGGAGAGTTCGGCCTTCTGGAAGTCGTCGCCGAACGCGTCGTCGTACTGCTTCTTCATGCTGGCGCCGCCGATCTCCTCGATCCGCAGCCCGGCGTGGTCCTTCTGTACGCCCTTGACAGCGTTCAGTACGGGCTCGACGCGGTCGCCCGCCGTCTCCGAGTCGCCGCGCATGTCGAACTGGACGAGCGCGCTGCGCCCGTCCTTCGAGATCGACTTCGTGTCGTACGGCGAGGTCACGTCGCTGACCTTGCCGGTGGCGCCGACCGCGTCGACGACCGCGGAGACAGCGCTCCTGAACTCGGCGTCGGTGGCCTTGGTGCCCGCGTCCTTCGCCTGGATCAGAACCGTCTCACTGGCCGGCTCCTCGATGCCGGCATCCTCGATGATCTTGGCCGCGGTGTGCGTCTCGCCCTTGAGCTGGTCGCTCTCCTTGACGTCGACGCGGCCCGCCGCGGAGCCGAGGCCCATCGCCAGGACGACGAACAGCACCCAGATTCCGACGGCCGCCCATCGGTGGCGGGCGCTCCAGCCGCCTGCTCGCGCGGCGACGCCGCGCACCCGTGTGTCTGCGTTCCCCATGACGGGCCTGCCCCCTTGCGTACGGTGGCAGCCCCTGCCGCCACCTTTGTATTGAAGGTATGGGCCCGATAAGCGCGTCTCCTCGTACTGTCCGGTGAACCGCAGGACCTCCCGCTCCTCCCCGCGGACCCCGGGGTCTCCGCACTGGGGAGGACGGAAGCCCCTTACACGTAACGGCACTTCTCGGGGATGGCGCTCAGGGACCGGCCCCGCTCCCCGGCGGCCGGCGGGCGGCCCCGCGGGGTACGGCCGTCGCGCCCACCCCATGGCGCGCGGCGCCCGGCCTATGGTGTGCGGATGACGACGACGTACGCGGCGCTGTTGCGCGGCATCAACGTGGGCGGCGCGAAGAAGGTGCCGATGGCCGAGCTGCGCACCCTGATGGAAGGACTCGGGTACGGCGACGTCCGCACCTATCTCCAGAGCGGGAACGCCGCGTTCGGCAGCGACGGCGGAGACGAGGAGTCCCTCGCCGAGGAGCTCTCGGGGGCCATCGAGAAGCACTTCGGCTTCGGCGTCGGCGTACTCGTCCGCGAGCACGCCTATCTGCGGGCGGTCAGGGAGGCCTGCCCGTTCCCGGCCGCCGAGCTGGAGGCCAAGCAGCTCCACGTCACCTACTTCTCGCACCCCGTCGACGCCGAGCGCTTCGCCTCCGTCGAACCCGCGGCCTTCCTCCCCGAGGAGTTCCGCCTCGGCGAACGCGTCCTCTACCTCTACGCGCCCGACGGCCTCGGCCGCTCCAAGCTGGCCGAGGCACTGGCGAAGCCCAGACTGCTCAAGGGCGTCCTCGCCACCACGCGGAACTGGAACACCGTCGTCAAACTGGAGGAGCTGACCGGTGCTTGAGCGCAATCCCGCCGTCGAGGCCGCCATCGAGGGCGAACTGCGTCTGCTCGACCCGGCGGTCCGCCGCTCGGCCGAGCTCGTCGCCGCGCTGCTGCACCCCGACTTCTACGAGTTCGGCGCGTCCGGCCGCATCTGGGACCGCGACTCGATCGTCGCGCTGCTGGCCGCCGGGACGGAGGACGGCAGCCGCACCACGACCTCACGGGTGAAGGGGGTGCAGCTCGCCTCCGACCTGGTTCACCTGACCTTCGACACCGACAACAACGGCCGTCGGGCACACCGGAGTTCGCTGTGGCGGCTGTTCGGGAACGACTGGCTCCTCTACTTCCACCAAGGCACCCCGTACGGCCCCGGCGAGGCCGGCGCGTTCGTTCGGGGGACGAGCTGAGCCCGAGAATTGGCCCAGGATTTCCGTACGGGATTGGGCCGGGATTCCATGCCACCGGGTGACTAGCCTCGACGGTATGACGACCACATCGCCCACCCGGGTCGACTTCTGGTTCGACCCCGCCTGCCCCTTCGCCTGGATCACCTCGCGCTGGATCCTGGAGGTCGAACGAAGCCGTCCGCTCGACCTCCGCTTCCACGCCATGAGCCTCTATCTGCACAACATCGGCAACGAACTGCCGGACTGGTACCGGGACCTGGTGGACAGGTCCATCGGTCCGGTACGCGTGGCGGTGGCCGCGGCCGAGCGGCACGGCGAGAAGGTGCTCCGCGATCTCTACACCGCCCTCGGCACCCGCATCCACGAGAGCGGCATGAAGGACTTCGAGGCGGTGACCGCCGAGGCGCTCGCCGAGCTCGGACTTCCGGCCACGCTCGCCGACGCCGCCCACGACCCCTCGTACGACGAGGCGGTGCGCCGCAGCCATGACGCCGGAACCGAGGTGGACTCCGGCGCCTATGTGGGAACCCCCACCCTCCACGTCGACGGAACGGTGTGGTTCGGCCCCGTGCTCCGGGCCGTCCCCCGCGGTGAGAAGGCCGCCGAGCTCTTCGACAGCTTCCGTGTCCTCGCCGCCCACCCCGACTTCTTCGAGCTCAAGCGGACCCGCACCGGAGGACTCTCCTTCGACTGACCCCCTGGAAGTGGTGCCGTGCGAAGGTCAGGCGCCGACCGCGGCCAGCGACGGCATCCGCGCCTCGTCGTAGCGCTCCAGCAGGACCCGCGCGACCTCCGGCGCGGGACCGAGCACGTCGGCGAGCACGTCCGCCCCGGCGGCGCCCCGGGCGATGCGGTCCGGCAGGAAGCCGGGCGCCAGGACGTACGGCGCGACGGCGACGCGCTCGCAGCCGAGGGCGCGCAGCTCACGCACGGCGTCCTCGGTGCGGGGGAGGGCCGCGGAGGCGAACGCGGGCCGCACGGCGCACCAACCGGTGTGCCGCCACTCCCGCGCGATTTCTGCGATCACCGCGATCGCCTCCGGGTCGGTGGATCCCGCCGAGGCCAGGACGACCCCGGTCCGGGACTTGTCGGCGGGCGTCAGCCCGGCCTCGTACAGCCGGCGTTCGAGCGCGGCCGTCAGCAGCGGGGACGGGCCCAGCACCTCCGCCTGCCGGATCCGCAGCCGCGACGGTGCCTGGCGCAGCACCGCCGGGATGTCCGACTTGGCGTGGAAGGCGCGGGTCAGCAGCAGCGGCAGCGCCACCACATCGCGGATCCCCTCGGCAGCCAGGGAGTTCAGCACCCCTTGTACGGAGGGGATGTTGAAGTCGAGGAACGCGGTCTCCACGCGCAGGCCCGGGCGCTGGGCGCGCACCCTTCGCACCAGGGCGTGCACCGTCGCGGCGTGCCGCGGATCGCGGCTGCCGTGGGCGATGACGACGAGGACGGGACGCTCGGGCCTGCTCATGACAGGGTCAGCCCTTCACCAGGAGTCCGCGGCTGCGCAGCACCCACCGCTCCACCGGGCTGAAGACGATCAGGTCGATGGCGATGCCGACGAACAGGATGAGGAAGATGGCGAGGAAGACCATCGGCATGGAGCTGGCGTTCCGGCCGTTCTCCAGCAGTTGGCCGAGGCCCACGCCGAGGTCGGGGGAGGAGGCGATGATCTCCGCAGCCATCAGGGAGCGCCAGGAGAACGCCCAGCCCTGCTTCAGACCGGCCAGATAGCCCGGCAGCGCGGCCGGCATCACGATGTGCCAGGTCCCGCGCAGACCCGTCGCGCCCATCGTGCGGCCCGCCCGCAGGAACAGCGGCGGCACCTGGTCCACGCCCGACACCAGTCCGTTGGCGATCGAGGGGACCGCGCCGAGCAGGATCACCGCGTACATCATCGAGTTGTTGAGCCCCAGCCAGATCACGGCCGGCGGCACCCACGCCACCGACGGCAGGGACTGCAGACCCGACAGGATCGGACCGATGGCCGCGCGCACGAACTTCACCCGGGCCACGATCAGGCCCAGCGGCGTCCCGATCACCAGGGCGAGCAGGAAGCCGAGCAGACCGCGCGAGACGCTGGTCCAGATGTAGTCGAGCAGTGTGCCCTGGAGCCAGGCGTTCTGCACCTCGCCCCAGACGTCGGACGGCGAGGGCAGCTTGGTCGGGTCGTCGACGATCTTGAAGGTGATCAGCGCCTGCCAGGCCGCCAGAACGATCACGAACGCGATCAGCGGCGGCAGCACCTTCTGCCGGAACGTCGTGCCGAAGGAGCGGCGGCCGGCCACCGAGGACTCCAGCGCGTCGAGGCCCGCCTCCAGCCCGCCCAGGCCGTCGCTGTCCTTGACGGCCGCGTCGGACTTCGTCTCAGTGCTGGCCATGGCGGCGGATCTCCCCACGCAGTTCTTCGGTGATCTCGATGGACAGTTCCGCCACGGGCGCGTCCTCGATGCGGCGCGGCTGCGGGATGTCCACCGTCCACTCGCGGGCGATGCGCCCCGGACGGGAGGACAGCAGGACCACACGCTCGGCGAGCCGCACGGCCTCGCGGACGTTGTGCGTGACGAAGAGGACGGACAGGCCCGTCTCCCGCCAGATCCGCGTGAGTTCGTCGTGCAGTACGTCCCGCGTGATCGCGTCGAGCGCCGCGAACGGCTCGTCCATCAGCAGGATCTGACTGTCCTGCGCGAGCGCCCGGGCGAGCGCCACGCGCTGGCGCATACCGCCCGACAGCTCGTGCACCCGCTTGCCGTACGCGCCCTTCAGCCGGACGAGTTCGAGCAGTTCCTCGGCCCGCTCGCGCCGCTCCGTCTTCGCGACTCCCCTTAGCTTCAGGGCGAGTTCGATGTTCTTGCCCGCGGTCAGCCACGGGAAGAGGGCGTGCTCCTGGAACATCAGAGCCGGACGCCCGTTGGTCGTGACGGTGCCGGCCGAGGGCTCGTCCAGCCCCGCGACCAGGTTCAGCAGTGTGGACTTGCCGCACCCCGAGGCCCCCAGGAGGGTGACGAACTCGCCCGGCGCGACATCGAGGGTGATGTCGTCGAGGACGAGCTGGGGACCCGCGGGTCCGGCGAAGGACTTCGAGACGTGCTCGATGCGGGCGGCGTACTCCGTCGTGTCGGCGCCGTGGGCGGCCTTGGCGAGCGTCGTGGCCATGGTCGTCACCTCCTGGGAACTCATCGGGATCCGGGCTTACTTGACGCCGAGACCGGCGTCGTCGACCGGGCTCTCGCCCGCGGCCTTGAGGACCTTGTTCAGGAGCGTCAGGTCATAGATGCCGGTCAGGATCGGCTTCTCCAGGAGACCGGCCTTCACCGCGTGGTCCGCCTCGGTGTGCAGCGTGGACGCCAGCGGGTCGTTGGTGATCTGGATGGACTTCCAGGCCGGGTCGAGGACGTTGGCCGGCAGCGCCTTGCCGGAGTCGGCCTCGAGCTGCTTGTTCGCCGACGCCTTCGCCTCGTCCGGGTTGGCGTTGATCCACTTGTTGGTCTCGACGGAGCCCTTCAGGACCGCCTCGACGACCTTCGGGTGCTCCTTGAGGAACTTCTGCGACACGATGATGTTCGTGATCACGAACTTCTTGTCGGGCCACAGGTCCGACTCGTCGAGCAGCACCTTGCCGCCCTCGGCGACCAGCTTGGACGCGGTGGGCTCCGGGACCCAGGCGCCGTCGATGGAGCCGGACTTGTAGGCGTCCGGAGTGATCTTGTTGTCGACGCGGACGACCGACACGTCACCCTTGCCGCTCTGCGCGTCGACCTTCCAGCCCTGCTCGGCGGCCCAGTTGAGGAACGCGACGTCCTGCGTGTTCCCGAGCTGCGGGGTCGCGATCTTCTTGCCCTTGACGTCCTTCAGGGACTTGATCTTCTTGGGGTTCACCACGAGCTTGACGCCGCCCGCGGCCGAACCGCCGATGATCCGCAGGTTCTTGCCCTCGGACTTGGTGAAGCCGTTGATGGACGGCGAGGGGCCGATCCAGCCGATGTCGATGGAACCCGAGTTGAGCGCCTCGATCTCGGAAGGCCCGGCGTTGAAGACCTGGTACTTGGCGGTTGTGGCGCCGAGCTCCTTCTGGAAGATGCCCTTCTGGTTGCCGACCAGCGCGGTGGCGTGCGTCAGGTTGCCGAAGTAGCCGATCTTCACGGAGTCGAGTCCGTCGATCTTCTTCGAACCGGCGGCGACCTTCGCCTTGGTGTCGTCCTTCGCGTCCGAGCCGTAGCTGCAGGCGGCGAGCGTGAGCAGGGGAAGAGCGGTGGCGAGGGCTATGCCGCGGGTCAGCAGCTTGGAACGCGTGGAGCGGATGGCAGGCACGGGAGGTTTTCCTCTCGGTGGCCCGGCGGTCACGTTTTCATTCGTGGCCGGGAAGGTCGGCAGGTCTTCGTCGCATCCGGGACGACGTCGGGTGGGGGGACGGGGCGCGCAGGCAGTGCGCGTACGTCATCGCGCACATCGCGCCACCCCGCCCTGCCCGCTGCCGAGGGCGCCGCTGCCGACGCGGCCGCCCTCCTTCGCGAACGTGGAGTAGAAGTCGATGGGATTCATGTCAGAAGTCCCAACCGTCGTCGTCGGACTCGTCCTTGACCGGCTGCGGCGCGGCGAAGGACTCGCCGACCATTCCCGCGGTGAGGGTGGTGCCGTCGGCGGGGTCGATGAGGATGAAGGCGCCGGTGCGGCGGGAGTCGGCGTAGGAGTCGAGCGGGAGGGGTTCGGCGGTGCGGATCTTGACGCGGCCGATGTCGTTGGCGACCAGCCGGCCCGGGTGCGGGTGCAGCGAGAGGTCGTCCAGGGTGAGGCGGGAGGGGATGTCCTTGACGATGGCCTTGACCGTGCGGGTGCCGTGCTTGAGGAGCACGCGGTGGCCGACGGTCAGTGGCTCGTCGGCGACGTGGCAGACGGTCGCCTCGACGTCCTGGGTGGTCGCGGGCGCGTCCTTGCTCGGCACGAGCAGGTCACCGCGCGAGACGTCGACGTCGTCGGCCAGCAGGACGGTCACCGACTGGGTCGTCCACGCCGCGTCGACGGGCTTGCCGAGCAGGTCGATGCCGGAGATCGTCGTCGTCCGTCCGGAGGGCAGGACGGTCACCTGTTCGCCGACGCGGAAGGTTCCGGCGGCGATCTGGCCCGCGTAGCCGCGGTAGTCGGGGTGTTCGGCGGTCTGCGGGCGGATCACGTACTGCACGGGCAGCCGGGCGTGGCAGTGCGCCAGGTCGTGGCTGACCGGCACGGTCTCCAGGTGCTCCAGGACGGTGGGGCCGCCGTACCAGTCCATGTTCGCGGAGGGTTCCACGACGTTGTCACCGGCGAGCGCCGAGATCGGGATGGCGGTGATCTCGGGGACGCCCAGTTCGGAGGCGTACGCCGTGAACTCCTCGGCGATCGCGGCGAACACCGTCTCCTCGTAGCCGACGAGGTCCATCTTGTTGACGGCGAGCACGACGTGCGGGACGCGCAGCAGCGCTGCGATCGCCGCGTGCCGGCGGGTCTGCTCGACCACGCCGTTGCGGGCGTCGACCAGGACCACCGTCAGTTCGGCGGTGGAGGCGCCGGTGACCATGTTCCGGGTGTACTGCACATGGCCGGGTGTGTCGGCGAGGATGAAGCGGCGGCGCGCGGTGGCGAAGTAGCGGTAGGCGACGTCGATGGTGATGCCCTGCTCGCGCTCGGCCCGCAGGCCGTCGGTGAGCAGCGCGAGGTCGGGGGTGTCCTGGCCGCGGTTGCGGGAGGCGTGCTCGACGGCCTCCAGCTGGTCGGTCAGGATCGACTTCGAGTCGTGCAGCAGGCGGCCGACGAGGGTGGACTTGCCGTCGTCGACGGAGCCCGCGGTCGCGAAGCGCAGCAGGGTGGTCGCCGAGAGCTGTTCGACCGACAGGGGCTCGGTGGGTTCGGT
>NZ_JBHYXD010000061.1:0-28669 GCF_042751995.1 Streptomyces sp. NPDC059371
GCGCGCCCCCCCGCGCCCCGCGCCCCCCCCCCCCCCCCCCGGGGCGGGGCGGCGGGGGCGGGGGGGCGGGGGGCGCCCCCCCCCCGGGGGGGCAGCCGCCCGCGGCCATTCGGCGTCTTCAAGCCTTGACGGAACCGGGCGGGCCCCCACCCGTCGGCGACGCCCCGCGTCCAGGCCACGGCCCCGGAGCGGCCCACCAACGTGGGCCCGGCGCACACAAGTTGAAGATTCTCGCGTCACGGGACTTGCCACCCCGATGGTTCATTACTTAAATCAAAGCGTGAACTAAGAGCGCCAGAAGGCCGGTTCACGGTTCTCCTCTCGTAAGCGGCTGTTCCTCAGCCGCTCATCAAGTGTGTCCGCTCCGCTCGTCACCCCACCCGCATGGAGTCACGGCATGAAACTCAGAACCCTGGGTGTCGCGCTGGCCGCAATGGCCGCGCTCGTCACCCTGCCCTTGCAGAGACCGGCCGCAGCGGCCGAACTCCCGCTGTCCCAGGGCAAGACGGCCACGTCCTCGTCGGACGAGAACGGGGGCACTCCCGCCGCCTACGCCGTCGACGGCGACACCGCCACCCGCTGGTCCTCGGCCGCCACGGACGCCCAGTGGCTCCAGGTCGACCTCGGCGCCTCGGCCACGATCACCAAGGTCGTCCTCAACTGGGAGACCGCGTACGGCAGTGACTACCGCGTCCAGACGTCACCGGACGGCAGCACCTGGACCGACATCAAGACGGTGACCGGCGGCGACGGCGGCACCGACACCCTCGACGTCTCGGGCCAGGGCCGCTACGTACGGATGTACGGCGTCCACCGCGCGACCCAATACGGCTACTCCCTGTGGGAGTTCCAGGTCTTCGGCACCGGCGGCACCACCACCCCGGGGACCTGCGACACAGCCAACGCGGCGCAGGGCAGGACGGCCACCGCCTCCTCCGCAGAGAACGCGGCGAGCCCCGCCTCGGCCGCCTTCGACGGCAACACAGGCACCCGCTGGTCCAGCGCCTTCTCCGACCCGCAATGGGTCCAGGTCGACCTCGGATCCTCCAGCGACCTGTGCCGGGTCGACCTCAACTGGGAGGCCGCGTACGGCAGGGCCTTCCAGATCCAGTCCTCCACGGACGGCCAGAACTGGACCGTCCTCAAGTCGGTCACCGACGGCACCGGGGGCACCGCCTCCTACGACGTCTCCGGCAAGGGCCGATACGTACGGATCTACGGGACGACCCGGGGCACCGCGTACGGGTACTCGCTGTGGGAGGTCGCCGTCCACACCGGCACAGGGACCAGCGTCCCGCCCGTGCAGGGCGGCGGAGACCTCGGGCCCAACGTCATCGTCGTGGACCCCTCGACGCCCGATCTGCAGGGCAAGTTCGACCAGGTCTTCGCCCAGCAGGAGTCGAACCAGTTCGGTTCCGCCCGCTACCAGTTCCTGATGAAGCCGGGCACGTACAACGGCATCAACGCCCAGGTCGGCTTCTACACCTCGATCTCGGGCCTCGGCCTGAACCCCGACGACACCCACATCAACGGCGACATCACCGTGGACGCGGGCTGGTTCAACGGCAACGCCACCCAGAACTTCTGGCGTTCGGCGGAGAACCTGTCGATCACCCCGGTCAACGGCACCGACCGCTGGGCCGTGGCCCAGGCCGCGCCCTTCCGCCGTATCCACGTACAGGGCGGCCTCAACCTCGCCCCGAACGGCTACGGCTGGGCCTCCGGCGGCTACATCGCCGACTCCAAGATCGACGGTACGGTCGGCCCGTACTCCCAGCAGCAGTGGTACACCCGTGACAGCTCCGTCGGCGGCTGGACCAACGGTGTCTGGAACATGACCTTCACGGGCGTCCAGGGAGCACCGGCGACGAACTTCGACTCCGGCCCGTACACCACCCTGGACACCACCCCGGTCTCCCGCGAGAAGCCCTACCTCTACCTGGACGGCAGCACCTACAAGGTGTTCGTGCCCTCCAAGCGCACCAACTCCCGCGGCGTCTCGTGGCCCAACACGGCCGGTACGTCTATCCCGCTCGACCAGTTCTACGTCGTCAAGGCCGGCGCGACCGCGCAGACCATCAACGCGGCGCTTGCCCAGGGCCTCAACCTGCTGTTCACCCCGGGTGTCTACCACCTGGACCAGACGATCAACGTGACCCGGGCGAACACCGTCGTCCTCGGTCTCGGGCTGGCGACCATCGTGCCGGACAACGGCATCGACGCGATGCACGTGGCGGACGTGGACGGCGTCAAGCTCGCCGGATTCCTCATCGACGCCGGCCGCTCCAAGTCCGACACCCTGCTGCAGATCGGCCCGTCGGGCGCCTCGGCCGACCACTCCGCCAACCCGACCACCATGCAGGACGTGTTCGTGCGGATCGGCGGCGCGGGCCCCGGCCTCGCCACCAACTCGGTCGTGGTCAACAGCGACGACGTCGTGATCGACCACACCTGGCTCTGGAGAGCCGACCACGGTGAAGGGGTCGGCTGGGACACCAACCGCGCCGACTACGGCCTCGTGGTCAACGGCGACGACGTCCTGGCGACCGGCCTGTTCGTCGAGCACTTCAACAAGTACGACGTGCTGTGGAACGGCGAGAACGGACGCACGATCTTCTTCCAGAACGAGAAGGCGTACGACGTGCCCAACGCCGCCGCCGTCACCCATGACGGCATCGTCGGATACGCGGCCTACAAGGTCGCCGACTCCGTCTCCACGCACGAGGCATGGGGTCTGGGAAGCTACTGCAACTTCACCACGGATTCGTCCATCGTCCAGGCGCACGGCTTCCAGGTCCCGGTGAAGACCGGGGTGAAGCTGCACGACATCCTGGTGATCTCCCTGGGCGGCAAGGGTCAGTACGCCCACGTCGTCAACAACACCGGTGCTCCCACGTCGGGGACGGACACCGTCCCGTCCAAGATCACGCAGTTCCCGTGATCCTGAACGGCGTCGGCTGATCGGCACATGGGTGCCGGTGCTCCACCCTGGTCCGGGGGAGCACCGGCACCCTCACCGGGCTCGTGTCGTGCCGCGAGGCGTGCCGAGCCGCATGTCGTGAGGCCGGGCCGCTTCCTGGTCGGGCGGTCCCGCCGGTTCCACCCCGGCGGCGTGTGCCAGGAGACGACGGGCGAGTTCACGAGCCTCGGCGGGGGTGAGCGAGGCCCACACCCCGTGCTCGTCCCCCTGGTCCGGGCCCACGTCAAGGGTCACGCGGCCGATCTGCCGGCCCGGTGTGGGCAGGCGCAGCTCCTTCACGGAGATCCTGCGGCCGCACGAAGTCACCAAGGGCAACTCGCCCGCCCCGGCCGCCCGTAGTCGCCGCTGCCCGGACTCCGTCATCGCTCTCACGCCTTTCCACGAGCAGAACCGCCGGTGGGTCCACCGCACCGGGTGGAACTCCGCGCTCCGGCATCCGCCGGACTGTTCAGGTCAGCGTCGAGTGGTACCGGTTTGTTCCCGGCCTCCGGGCACAGTGCTCCCTCGCGGCCGGACGCGCGAGCCGCCCGTCGGTCTCGTGACGCTCGAACACAGGGCGGTGTCCGCGTAGTTGACGGATGCCCGCTGGATCGGCGAAAGGGAGCGCGGGCGGACCGGCCGTCCGGCGACCGGTGAGCGTCAGCGCCGGGTGGAGCTCTTGCTGCGCAGCGCGCCGAGGCGCTCCAGGAGCAGGCCCTCCCGGGTGGACCAGGGGGAGATCTCCACACTCGTGGCCCGGCAGGCCTCCATCAGCGCTTCCGCCACCAGCGCTCCGGCCAGGGACTGGCCGGCCCGGTGACGTGAGATGCCGGGCAGACGGCCGCGGCCCGCCGAGCCGTTCTTGGCGAGGACGCCCACCGCGGCCCGTACCTCGTCGAGGGTCAGCCGCTGCGGAGTCCGGGAGCGGTCACGGCCCGCGGTGGTGTAGCGGGCGAGCTGGGTGAAGGTCTTGGAACACGCGAGCACCCGACCGTCCGGGTCCGCGTGCGGCAGGTCGGCCACCTCGGCGAGGCGGTCGCCCAGATGGTCGCGCACCTCGGCGAGCCGTCGCTTCGAGGACACGGCCTCGTCGAGCTTCCAGTCGCGGGTGACCGTGCGGGCGCCCAAGGGCAGGGAGTGGGCCGTCCGGGGCTGTCTGGACGTCCCGGACGCGACCTCCACCGTCCCGCCACCGATGTCGAGCACCAGCAGGGAGCCGGCCCGCTCGCCCGCCCAGTGGCGTGCCGCCACATAGGCCAGCCGGGCCTCCTCCTCGCCGGACATCACCCGCAGCCGGGTGCCGGTGGCGCTGGCCACCTGGGCGAGGACCTCGTCGCGATTGGGCGCGTCGCGGATCACCGACGTGGCGAACGCGTAGACCTCCGGCAGTGCCCCCCGGTTCTCGGCGAGCGTCTCGGCCACGGCCCGCTGCACGCTGCGTACACCCGACTTGTCCAGCCGTCCCGTGGCGTCCAGCGTCTCGTGCAACTGGAGCCGCACCTTTCGGGACAGCACCTCTTCCATGGCGACCCCGGCGCGGCGCCGCGCCACGGTGAGCAGAGCGCTGTGACACCCGACGTCTAGTACACCTGCCTGCCGCACTGTGTTAACCACCCGTTTTCCTGTCGAAGGGGATCCGCGAACTCACCATTGTCCCGCAAGCAGGCCAAGGTGACGCGACACGATTTCGTTTCGGCTCGTCAGGAGCCCGTCAAGGGTTTCCGAGGGTGCCGCGGCGGCGCCGGGCGTCCGCCCAAGGGGATTTGGCGCGCGCCGTCTTGTGGCCGCCGTCGCACCGGTGGCGCGGGTGGCGTCAGGTGACGGAGTGACTCATGTCACTGTCCGGCGTGTCGGCCAACGTCACCACGGCGGTGATCCGTTTGCCGACGGGTTCCCGGCGCACCTCGAAGGCATGGCACACGGCCATGACGATCTCCAGCCCGTGCTGGCCGACGCGGCCCGCCTCGGCGGCGCGTGCCACCGGAAGCGTCGGGTCGGAATCCCAGACGGTGGCCCTGACGGCGCCCTGGTCGACCTCGAGCGACAACAGGCACGGTCCGCTCGCGTACTTGACCGCGTTGGTCACCAGTTCGCTGACGACCAGGGGGACCATGCCCATCACCCGTCCGGAGACGGGCAGCCCGGCGACCGCCTGCACCCGCGTCAGGAAGTCGCGGGCGAACGCCCGCGCCTCGGCGATGCACGCGGAGTCACCGTCGTACGCGACTGAGGCCTCGATCAGTGCACCCCGCTGTTCCTGCTGTCCCGCTTCGCTCACCTGCTGGCCCATACGATCCGTCCCGCGTCCACCTCTTCGACGTTCGCCGTCTGCCCCGGAAATCCGGCTTCACTCCATCCGGCCGCGCATTCGTCCGCGGTGCCCGGAAGCGGTGGTCGGCATCGGCCGCGGGTACCGAGCCCGGTACCGGGTCCGGACACGGTCAGGCCCCGTCGACCGTCACGGTGACGGGAGTGCCGGCCTCGATCGTGCGGCTGACCGTGCAGAGCCGGTCGTGCGAGGTCTTGACGGCGCGGGGCAGGATGGCACGGGCGCGGTCGCCGGCCTCGCCGTCCGGGAACGCCACGGAGAAGGTGACCGCCAGGTCGGTCATCCGGTTCCCCAGCTCGTCGCTGATCTTGTCGCCGGTCACGGTCAGGGTGAACCGCGTGGGCTCCACGTGGCGGGCGGTCGCGACATCGACGTCGGCCGCGGTGCAGCCGCCGATGGCGGCGAGCAGCAGTTCCACCGGGGTGAACCGCTCCTCCCCGCCGGGTCCGGAACCGGTGCCGAAGTCGATCGTCCCGCCCCGCGCGTTCGTCGCGGTGAAGTGCCCGGAGCCGGTCCGGTCGACGGTGACGCGGCGCAGAGTGTCGTCAGTCATACCGACGACCCTAGTCTCGCGCCGCGTCGCCCGCCTCGGATGAGTCCGGGGACGAGTCCTCGGCTCAGTCGGGCGGGTTCGGGCTGACGACACCGAGGTCGTAGGCGAGGATGACCGCCTGGACGCGGTCGCGGACGCCCACCTTCGACAGGACGCGGCCGACGTGCGTCTTGACCGTCGACTCCGCCACGACGAGCCGCCCGGCGATCTCGCTGTTGCTCCATCCCTCGCCGATGGCGACGAAGATCTCGTACTCGCGCTCGGTGAGGGCATGGAGGCGGGGGTCGTCCATCGGCCCGGCGATGCCCGACGGATCGCGCGGGAGGTGCCGGGCGTACGTGTCCAGGAGACGCCGGGTCAGGGCGGGGGCGATCACCGCGTCGCCCGCGGCGACCGCCCGGATCCCGGCGAGCAGTTCCTCCGGGTGGGCGTCCTTGAGGAGGAACCCGCTGGCACCCGCGCGCAGCGCGGCGTAGGCGTACTCGTCCAGGTCGAACGTGGTCAGGATCAGTACCCGGGAGCGGCCGCCGGAGGCGACGACCCGGCGGGTGGCCTCGATGCCGTCCATGCCGGGCATCCGTACGTCCATGAGGATGACGTCCGGGCGCAGTTCGGCGGCCCTGCGGACGGCCTCGCCGCCGTGGGACGCCTCGCCGACGACGTCGGTGTCCGGAGTGCTCTCCAGGAGCATGCGGAAACCGAGCCGCTGCAGCGGCTGGTCGTCGACGATGAGCACGCTGGTCACGCGGCACCGCCCGTGACGGCCGAGGGGGCGGGGCCGGTCCCGTCCGGAGGGGTGAGATCGAGGGTGGCCCGCAGAGTCCATCCGCCGTCGGGGTCCGGCCCCGCGACGACCGTCCCGTCGTAGAGCGCCGCGCGTTCTCTCATACCGGGGATTCCGTGTCCTTCGTCGTCGTGCGGCCCGGAGCGCACGATGCCGGTGCCCGGGCCGGTGTCGTGGACGTCGATGTGCAGGAGCGTCTTGTCGACGCTCACCCTGAGATCGACGCGTGTGCCGGGCCCTCCGTGCTTGAGGGCGTTGGTGAGTGCCTCCTGGACGATGCGGTACACGGCGAGCTGGACGCCGCGGTCCAGGCCGCCCAGTTCACCGCTGCCGCGGTGCACGACCACCGGCCCGGCGGCCCGGATCCGCTCGCACAGGGCGTCGATGTCCCCGATCCCCGGCTGCGGACTCAGCTCGGGCGCGCTCGGTGCCAGGGTCTGCTCGCGCAGGACCCCGAGCATGCGGCGCAGTTCGCCGAGAGCCTGCCGCCCGGTGTCACCGATGAGCACCAGAGCCTGCTTCCCGCGTTCGGGCGCGAGGTCGCTCGCGTACGCGCCGCCGTCGGCCAGGGTGATGATGACGGAGAGGTTGTGGCCGACGATGTCGTGCATCTCGCGGGCCACGCGGGTGCGTTCGGCGGCGGCGGCCAGCTTGCTGCGCTGGTCGCGTTCGACCTCCAGCCGGGTCGCGCGGTCCCGCAGGACGGCGAGCTGGCCGCGCCGGATCCGGACGGCGAGACCGAGCGCGACGGCCGCGGTTATGGTGCTGAAGAGGAAGAACAGCGCGTCGAGCACATGCACGCCGGACGGCAGGCGCACGGCGACCAGTCCCAGCGCGCCGGCGGTGACCGCGCAGGCCAGGGGCAGCCGCCGCAGTTCTCCGTGCAGGACCAGGCTGTACAGGGCGATGAGGACGGCGACGTCGGCGCGCAGCCAGACGCCCAGCGCGAGCTGGAGGATGAGCACCGCGGTGATCACCGCGAAGGCGAGGAAGGGCCTCCTGCGCCGCCACAGCAGCGGGAGCACCAGGCCGGCCTGCAGCGCGAGCGTTCCCGGCAGGGGCAGTCGGGTGAACTCGGTGTCGAACGGATGATGCCGGCCGTCGCCGTCGTGCACGAGATCCGGCAGGCAGAACAGCAGCGCGACGACAGCCGTCACGGCCGCGTCGAGGATCCAGGGATGCCTGCGGTCGCCCCGCTTGAGCCGGCGGCCGATACGGGACAGCGCACGGGCCAGCGGGTGGTTCCACGGCAGTTCCGCCTCGGCGAAGGGCGGGTCCTCCGCCGGCGCGCGCGGGGCGGTGTCGTCGATGTTCATGGGAGTCACCGGTCCGCGTTCATGGGTCTCACCTGTTCATTGTGGGTCCGGCCGCGTCCTCGTACGCGCCTCCCTGTCTCCTTCTGCGGGTAGCCACCGGGGTCATCTCGTACGGACGCCACCGCCGGGTTTCCTCGTACGGGCGCCACCGCGGGTCCTTCGCGATGGCGCCCGGGGTGCGAGGGCGGTGCCGGGGCCTTTGCCGGCGGCCGTGCGGGGGCGTCGGGCGGCCGGTCAGGCGTCCGTGCGGACGAGACGGTAGGCGGCGCCCGCCAGCGCCAGCACGGTCCAGCCGAGGAAGACCACCAGTCCGGCGGTGGGCGACAGCGAGGTCGAGTCGTGGGTCAGCGCGAACATCGACTCGCCCGCGTTGCTCGGCAGGTACGGGCTGATGTTGTCCTGCCACGAGCTGGGCAGCAGCGAGATCAGGCCGGGCACCAGCATCAGCGAGGCGACCAGGACCGAGATGCCGCCGGCGACCGAGCGGAGCAGAGCGCCCAGAGCCGTGCCGATCACACCGACCAGACCGAGGTAGAGACCCGCGCCCAGCAGACTGCGGAACACGCCCGAGTCGGACAGGGAGAGGGCCGCGGGCGTGCCCGAGACGAGGCCGCTGTCGATCGTGAACGCGGCGAAGACGCCGACGGTCGCGACGACCAGGGCGATCAGCCCGAACACCGAGGCCTTGGACCACAGCACCGGCAGCCGGCGCGGCACGGCCGCCAGCGTGGAGCGGATCATGCCGGTCGAGTACTCACCGGCGGTGATCAGCACGCCCAGCACGCCGAGCGCCAGTTGCGCGAAGTTCGTACCGAACACGGAGAGGCTGAGCGCGGTGGCCGCGACGTCGTCCCGGCGCAGGGGACGCCCGGAGTCGAGTTCGGACTTGTAGTGCACGGCGGCGATCACGCCGAACGCGACGAGGAACAGCAGTCCGAGGCCGAGCGTGATCCACGTGGAACGCAGGGACCACAGCTTCGCCCACTCGGAGCGCAGCACACGGCGGCCGGTGACCTTGTACTCCGGACGGGCCGCCTGCGCGGGTGCGGGCGCGGGGCTGTCGGTGACGGTGACAGTGCTCATGCCGCCCTCCCAGGGGCCTCGACGGTGGCGGTGGCGTGGTACTCGACGGCGTCGCGGGTCAGGTCCATGAACGCCTCTTCGAGGGAGACGGTCCGGGAGCTGAGCTCGAACAGCGGGATGCCGTGCTCGGCGGCCTTGAGACCGATCGCCCGCGCGGACAGACCCGTCACCTGGAGCTCTTCGGAACCGGCCGCACCGGCGATCTCGACGCCGGGGCCCGCCAGCACGTCGCGCAGCCGGGACGCCTGGTCGGACGCCACGGTGACGGTGTCGCCGCCGGCCTGCTGGACGAGCTCACGCACGGTGGTGTCCGCCAGCAGACGCCCTCGTCCGACGACGATCAGGTGGTCGGCGACGAGCGCCATCTCGCTCATCAGGTGCGAGGAGACGAAGACCGTACGGCCGTCCGCCGCGAGGCCGGTCAGCAGGTTGCGGATCCACAGCACGCCCTCGGGGTCGAGGCCGTTGACCGGTTCGTCGAGCATGATCGTGGCCGGGTCGCCGAGGAGGGCCGCGGCGATGCCGAGGCGCTGGCCCATGCCGAGGGAGAAGGCGCCCGCGCGCTTCTTGGCCACGGACTGAAGACCGGTCAGTTCGATGACCTCCTCCACCCGGCGGCGCGGAATGCCGTGGGTGTAGGCCTGAGCCATGAGGTGGTCGAAGGCGGAACGGCCCGGGTGGATCGACTTGGCCTCCAGCAGGGCGCCGACCTCCTGGAGCGGGGCGCTGTGCCGCGCGTAGTGCTTGCCGTTGACCGTGACGCTGCCGCCGGACGGCGCGTCCAGTCCGACGATCATGCGCATGGTGGTCGACTTGCCCGCGCCGTTGGGGCCCAGGAAGCCGGTGACGGTGCCGGGCTTCACGACGAAGTCCAGTTGGTCCACCGCCGTCTTCTCCCCGTACCGCTTCGTCAGCTGATGTGCCTCGATCATCGAAGTTCCCTTGCTTTCGGGGGCAGGCCCCCCACCTGACTGCTCACCAACCACGCTAGGAGACGTCGGCCCCGGATCCGTGGTACCGGAGAGCCCGGTTGGGCCGAGGCACGTAGTACCGCGGTATCACCCCGCTACGGCGCTCGGATGACAGGGCAGCTCCGGTGCGGCTCCTGTGGGCCGCCAAAATGGCAGGGCTGACAATTGACAGACCCGGCGCATGGTGGTGAGGGTGTGACCATGCCAGAGAGAACCGAGAAGCCAGGTCTGCGTGAGCGGAAGAAGGAAGAGACCCGGCGCGGACTGCGCGAGGCCGCCGGCCGGCTCTTCGCCGAACACGGTTTCGCGCAGACCACGGTGGCCGACATCGCCGCGGAGGCGAACGTGTCGGAGCGGACCTTCTTCCGCTACTTCGACAGCAAGGAAGCCCTGCTCCTCCCCGACGGGATCGAGCTCTTCGCCCGCATAGAGGAAGCGTTCCTGGCGCGGCCGGACAGCGACACGCCGCTCGAAGCGGCCTGTGGCGCCATCACGGACGCGGTCTCCTACTTCGCCACCAGCAGCCTGACCGCGCTCGCCCATCCGCTCGGCGAGATCCGCGAACAGGCGCGCGAGGGACTGTCCCGGCAGTTCCAGCAGTTCGAGGCCCGCCTGACCGCACTCGTCCTGGAGCGCCTTCCGGCAAAGGCGCCGGACGCCGACCTTCAGGCAGCCGTCATCGCCAACTGCGCGCTGGGCGCCGCGCGCTCCGTCCTGCGGACCCTGCGCGACCGCCGTACGGCCGGAGTGCCCGTGGAGCCCGACCGTCTGCTCCCGCAGGCGTTCACCTTCCTGACCATGATCGGAGCCAACCCCTCGTGAACCGTCGCCGTCGCTACACCGTCACCGCCCTGTGCCTGACCGCGGCGGTCGCGGCAGCCGTGACCACCGACCTCGTCGTGGAGCACAAGGTGCGGGGCCGGGTCGCGGAGACCGCCGCATGCCGTCTCGGCGCGACCAAGGGGGTGCGGGTCGACCTCGACGACACCCTGGCCGGACTCAAGGCGCTCACCGGCACGGTCGGCGCCGTCCACGTCAGCGCCGAGGGCGTGCGCCGCCAGGGCACCGACATGGACGTCGACGCGCACCTGCGCGACGTGTCGACCGGCGGCGCCACCTCGGGCGGGACCGCCACGGCCACCATCGCCTACGACGCGCTGGACCGGAGTGCCGGTGTCCGGGGCGGCGCCGGCGCCGACGGGCTGAAGACGGGCACGGACGGCACCCGCCTCACCCTCACGGGCTCCGCGGGCGGTACCGGACTGCCCGTCACGGTGGCCACCACCCTGTCCACCACGACCCAGAGCCTCACCATCACCCCCGCGAGCGTCCTGGTCCTCGGCCGCGAAGTCCCGGTGTCGGAGCTGTCCGCGCTGCCGGGCGCCGGGGGGCTCGCGGCCAGGCTCAAGCCGCGCACCATCGAGATCCGGGAGCTGCCCCGGGGAACCGCGCTCGTCGGCGCCCACGCCGAAAGCGCCGGTCTCGTCCTGGACTTCACCGTGGCCCCCGCCGGTGCGCGGCAGGCGGTGCGGGCGGCGAGCGCGGCGTCCGCGTGCGCGTCGGGGAAGGGGCAGGCCGAGAGCTGATTCCACGCGTCCGTGAGGCGCGGGGTGTGGGGCGCGGGGTGTGGGGCGGGGGGTGCAGGGCGCGGGGTGTGGGGCGCGGGGTGCTGTGCGTGAGGTGCGGGGCACAGGGCCCAGGGTTCGATAAAAATGGCAGAGCTGACAATTGACGGCGCTGTCATCTTCCCGGTTAAGTTGTGGCAGCCCTGTCACTTCTTCTGGAGGCGCGGTGTCCCTTCCCCCTGCCCCGCTGTCCCTGGCGCCGCTTCCCGTCGCGCCCCGGCCGTCCGCCCTGCACCGCACGGGCGCCTTCTGCGCGCGCCACGCCGTGTGGGTGATCGCCGCCTGGCTGGTGGTGCTGGCGGCCGCGTTCGCGGGCCGGCACGCGGTCGGCGCGACCTTCGGCGACGAGGTCACCCTCCCCGGCAGCCAGGCGAGCAGCGGCGCCGACCTGCTGGCCAAGTCCGACCCCGCGGCGGGCGCGGCCGGCGGAAAGGTCGTCTTCCACGTCGGCTCGGGCAAGGTGTCCGACCACACCTCCGGTCTGGAGGCGACGCTCGGACGGCTGAGGGACCTGCCCCATGTCACCGCCGTCGCCGCACCGGTGACCAGCACCGACGGTGCGACCGCGTACACCGCCGTGTCGTTCGACCGGAAGCTCAAGTCCCTCGGCCACGGCTACACCGAGCGGCTCGACGAGGCGACAACCCCCGCCCGGGAAGCCGGAATCGACGTCGGTTACGGAGGTGACCTGCACGACATCGTGCGTGCCCCCGCCGACGACGCCACCGCCGAGGCCATCGGCGTCGGCGCCGCCCTCATCGTGCTGCTGCTCGCCTTCGGCAGCGTCGCCGCCGCCCTCATGCCCCTGGTGACCGCGCTGATCGGTGTCGGTGTCGGCCTCGGCGTGGTCGGCATCGTGGCCGGCACGCTCACCTTCGCCACCTCGGCACCCACCCTGGCCACCATGATCGGGCTCGGCGTGGGCATCGACTACGCGCTCTTCCTGATCACCCGGTTCCGTCAGTACCTGATCGACGGGGACGATGCCCGTACGGCGGTCGGCCGTACAACCGCCGTGAGCGGCAAGGCGGTTCTGGTCGCCGCCGGCACGGTGGCCGTGGCCCTGCTCAGCCTGTACGCCTGTGGTCTGACCATGATCGGGCGGCTGGGTCTTGCCGCCACGGTCGCCGTGGTCGTCACGGCGGCCGCGGCGCTCACTCTGGTGCCGGCGGCCATGGGGCTCGTGGGCCGCCGCGTCGACGTCCTCCGTGTCCGCCGCAGGCCGGTCGCCGAGAGCTCCGGTGACCACGACGGATGGCACCGCTACGCGCGCCTGGTCGCCCGGCACCCGTGGAGGTTCTTCACCGCCGGACTCGCCGTCGTCGCGCTCTGCGCGATACCGCTCTTCTCGATGCGTCTCGGGCACATCGACGACGGCGCGGACCCGGCGGGCAGCACCACCCGCGACGCCTACGACTGGATCGCCGACGCCGACGGTCCCGGCTTCGGGCCGGGTGTCAACGGCCCCTTCACCCTGGTCGTCGACCTCGCCCACGCGACCGTGTCCGCCGACCGGGTCGCGGACCTGGTCACCGACGGACTGACGAGGACGGACGGCGTGGCCCGCGTCACGCCCCCGCGCACCAGCCCGGACGGCAGGCTCCTCGTCACCACCGTCGTCCCCGCCACCGGCCCCCAATCGGCCGACACGGGGGCCCTGTTCGCCACCCTCACCGACACCGCCCTGCCCCGGACCCTCGAAGGCACCGGAACGACAGGGCACTTGACGGGCAGTACAGCGGGCCAGCTCGAGTTCCGTGACACCGTCACCGAACGCCTGCCCCTGATCATCGGCATCGTGCTCGTCTCCGCGTTCCTGCTTCTGGCGGTCGTCTTCCGCAGCCTGGTGATCCCCCTCAAGGCCGTCGCCCTGAATCTGCTCACGACCGGTGCGTCGTACGGCGTCCTGGTCGCCGTCTTCCAGTGGGGCTGGGGCGACGGCCTGCTCGGCCTGGGCGAGCCCGTGCCGATCGAGTCCTACGTCCCCATGATGATGTTCGCCATCGTCTTCGGTCTGTCGATGGACTACGAGATCTTCCTGCTCTCGCGCATCGCCGAGGAATGGCACGCGACCGGTGACAACGAGCGCTCGGTCGGCACCGGCCTCTCGCTCACCGGACGGGTCATCACCTGTGCCGCGCTCATCATGACGGCCGTGTTCCTGTCCTTCACCGGGTCACCGGCCGTCGTGGTGAAGATGCTCGCTCTCGGCCTCGCCATCAGTGTCGTCCTCGACGCCACCGTCGTACGCCTCGTCCTGGTGCCCTCGCTCATGTTCCTGATGGGGCGGGCCAATTGGTGGCTGCCGGGCTGGCTGGACCGCCGGCTGCCGAGGTGGACCGTCTGATTCTGATGCCGGGACTCGGCGGCCGGGGGAGGGGGCCCGGTCACGCGCCCACGGCCCCCTGTTCGATGAGGCTCGTGGCGCAGTCCAGCACCGTCTCGCGGGCGGGACGCGGCTGCCAGCCGAGGACACGGCGGGCCTTCTCGGTGCTGTGCCGGTTGCGCCGCCCGAGACTCGGAGTGATCTCGCGCAGCGAGGGCTCCTTGAACCGGGCCAGCAGGCGCACGGCGAAGTCGGGGACCTGACGGGTCGACACCCGGCTTCCGCCGTCGCCGAGTTCGTCGCGCAGGACGCGCGCCATCTCCGTCATCCACATGAACTCCCCGGTGGCGAGGAAGCGTTGGCCCGCGGCCTCCGGTGAGGTCATGGCCCGGATGTGCACGTCGACGAGGTCGCGTACGTCCACGACCTCCAGTCCGATCCTCGGAACCCCGCGCATCCGCCCGGAGAGCATCCGGGCGACGATGCCGACGGACCCGAGGTTCTCCGTCGTGAGAACCGGGCCGAACACCGCTCCCGGGAGCACGGTGGTCAGCTCGGTCGGTCCGTCGTGGCCGGCCATGAAGTCCCAGGCCGCCCGCTCGGCGAGCGTCTTCGAGCGGCGGTAGGGGATCAGGGCCGGGTCGTCGGGATCCGTCCACAGCGTCTCGTCGGTCACGCCTTCCGTCGCGTACGAGGAAGGACTCGCCGCGTTCGCCGCCGAGGTCATCACGACCCGCTTCACACCGGCCGAGACCGCCGCGCGCAGGACCCTGAGGACCCCGTCGCGGGCGGTGGCTATCAGGGACCGCGGATCGCCCCCGGCCGTGATCCCGAGGGGGGACGCGACGTGCAGGACGTGGTCGACGTCCTTCAGCGCCGCGTCCCAGCCCTCGTCGGAGGTGAGGTCGGCGACGGCGAAGGAGAGCCGCCCCGCGGGGTCGACGGCCCGGGACACCGCCTCGGTGACGCTCTTCGCCTTCTCCGGACCGCGCACGGTGGCGCGAACGTCGTAACCCCGTTCCAGGAGCCCCGCGATACACCACCCGGCGATGTATCCGCTGCCGCCGGTGACCAGAACCAGCTCGGCCATGATGTGTCCTCCACTGCGTGGACGATGATGTGGGAGAATGAAACGGAGGGCCCTCCGGTAAGTGCTCACGAAGCTACCGGAGGGGTCTCCGTTTATCAATTCGTACGGGATGGACGGCCACTGCCTGTGAACGCGCAGCACGCGAAGCCGACTCGCAGGGACGCGGTCGGCAACCGGGAGCGGATCCTCGTCGTGGCCCGCGAGTCGCTGGCCGAGTCGAGCGGCGCCTCGCTCACCGCCATCGCCAAGAAGGCGGGCGTCGGCATCGGCACGCTCTACCGCCACTTCCCGAACCGGGAGTCGCTCATCGTCGAGCTGTACCGGCACGACATCCAGCACCTCATCGATCTCGCGCCGGCGCTCGTGGCGTCCCACCCGCCGCTGGACGCCCTGCGGCGGTGGTTCGACGAGGTCGCCCGCTACGGCCGGCTCAAGTTCGGCGTGGCCGAGGTCATCCACGCCGCGGCCGATCGCGGCCTCGACGACGAGTACTACGAGCCCTTCCTCGGGGCCATCGCCGTGCTGCTCGACGCCGGAGCCGCCGAGGGCACGCTCAAGGACGGCCTCGACCCCGAGGACGTCCTGCTGCAGCTCAGTGTGCTGTGGAGGATCGACCCGGCGCGCGGAGGTGAGGTCCGTGCGGCGCGCATCCTCGGCCTGATCGTCGACGGCCTGCGCCGGCCGGGGCCCGGACCGGCGGCCTGACCGCTCGGGGCCCCTCGGCGGCCGGGCGGTGTCAGGCCGATGTAAGGTCGCGCCGCTGTGGTCGTTATCATCCGATAGTGGCGTTTTCCTAGCATTTTTCTCATGCATGGCCTTTCCTCCGGGGTGGTCGATGACCCGCAAGCTGCCGACGGGCGACGACGACGAGCTGCTCACCAGGCTCGGATCGCTGACGGCCCAGGCACGTGAACGCGCGGAGTTCCAGCGCTCACAGGTCGAACTGGCCATCGCGCTGCAACGCGGCATGCTTCCGGGGGACATGCCCTCGGCCCCGGGATTCGACGTGGCCGTCCAGTACGCGCCCGCCTGTTACGGCCTCAACGTGGGCGGCGACTGGTACGACGCCTTCCGGCTGTCCGACGGACGCATCGGCCTGTCGATCGGCGACGTGCAGGGCCACAACATCGAGGCCGCCGCGTTCATGGGGCAGGTCAGGGTCGGCCTGCGGGCCCTGGCTTCCGTCGCCGGCGACCCGGGGGAGCTCCTGACCCGGACCAACGACCTCATCCTGTCCCTCGGCTCCGACCTCTTCGCGACCTGCACCTTCATGCGGCTCGACCCGGCCACCGGCATGCTGGAGAGCGCGCGGGCCGGGCACATACCCTGCGTCTGGGCGTCGGCGGACGGAAAGTCCGGCATCACCGAGGACGAAGGCGGGCCCCCGCTCGGCATCGAGGCCGGGATGCGGTACCCGGTGACCCGGCACCGCCTCACCACCGGCGGCGTCTTCGTCCTGCTGACCGACGGTGTCGTCGAGGGCCCCTCGATGCACGTGGACGAAGGGCTCGACCGGGTCGTACGGCTCGCCGGAGTCGCCGCCGTCGCGGGCCTGTCGGCCGGTTCACTGGCCGCCCGCGTCATCAAGGGCGCCGAGCGCGTGGGACACGAGGACGACGCGGCCGTCCTCGTGGTCCGCCACGGCGCGCCCACCATCCCGCTCCGGTGACGCGGCAGGCCGTCCGGCGTCCTTGACGGACCGTCGTCGGGCTCCGGCGACGCGCCCACCGCCGCGCGCGGCACACGGGAGCTCGCCTCGCCGACAGGGCCCCGGCGGTGTCTGATGGCTCTGTGGTGGCTACACAGGAGATGCGCCGACCGGCCGTCTTCGCCCTTGAGACGCTGGTGATCGCCGCCTGCTATTACGGAGCAGGGCGGCTGGGACTCATGCGGCGGCTCACTGTCGAAGGAGCGGTGTTCACACCCATCTGGCCGCCCAGCGGGCTCGCCGTCGCCGCCCTGCTGCTCCTCGGGATCCGGGCCTGGTTCGGGATCGCGATCGGAGCGCTCCTGGTCGTCCTGTCCATCTCCTCGTTCTCCACGCTCCAGCCCTCCGCGGCGGGCATCGTCGCGGGCAACACCGTCGCTCCCGTCTGTGCCTACCTCCTGCTGCTCGCCGTGCACTTCCGCACCGATCTGGGCCGGTTCCGCGACGGTCTCGCCCTGGTCTTCCTGGCCGCGCTGGGCGCCATGACGATCAGCGCGACCGTGGACGTCGGCCTGCTGGTGGGCACGGGCAAACTGGCCCTGGACGACTTCTGGCCGGTCTGGCTGGCGTGGTGGGTGGGCGACGCGATGGGCGTCCTCATCGTCACCCCGGTCATCCTGATGCTCTACTCCATACGAGCCCCGCTGAGCCTGACACGGTGGAAGGAGGCCGCCGTCATCCTCGTCGCGGCCGCCGTCCTGGTGCCGGTCGCCACCCGCAGCTCCATCAGCATGCTGTTCCTGATCTATCCGCTGCTGATCTGGGCGGCCCTGCGGTTCGAGCTCCCGGGCAGCCTGGTGTGCGCCCTCTTCGCCTCCGTCATGGCCACCGTCGCGGCCACGGAGGAGGTGGGTCCGTTCCACCGGCTGAGCCATACCGAAGTCATGATCAAACTCCAGGCCTTCAACGGAACCATGGCGCTGACGGCCCTCCTCCTGTCCGCCGTCATCACCGAACAGCGCAACACCAGACGCTCCGTCGAAATGGCCTGCCAGGAACTGGTCGAGGTTCTCGAACATCTGACGGCCGGGAATCCCACGCCCAGACCGCCTCCCGCGGAGGAGGACGGTCACGCCTGACGGCGGGACGTCCGCGCGCTGCCACCTCTCCCGCAGGTGCCAGGCCGCTCTCCCGAGGGACGCGGTCCGGCGCCCACTTCGGCTGCCCCGACGGCACGGTGCCGCCGTACGGCCCGTTGGGGAAAGATGAGACCACCAGCGAAGAACCACCGATGTGGAGGTGCGGGCACATGCAGCACGAGCGAGCGGGCCGTCCGGCCGGCCCCGAGGATCTCGTCGACGTAGCCCGGTTGGTCACCGCGTACTACGCGCTCCACCCCGACCCGGCCGAACCCGGCCAGCGTGTCGCCTTCGGCACGTCCGGACACCGTGGTTCGTCCCTGGCGACCGCGTTCAACGAGGACCACATCGCGGCGACGAGCCAGGCCATCTGCGAGTACCGCGACGGCCAGGGCATCGACGGTCCGCTCTTCCTGGGCGCCGACAGCCACGCGCTCTCGGAACCCGCGAAGGTCACCGCCCTGGAGGTGTTCGCGGCCAACGACGTGTCCGTGCTCCTCGACAGCGCGGACGGCTACACGCCCACTCCCGCGGTGTCGCACGCCATCCTCACCCACAACCGCGGACGCTCCGCGGGCCTCGCCGACGGAGTGGTCGTCACCCCGTCCCACAATCCGCCCGCCGACGGCGGCTTCAAGTACAACCCGCCGAACGGCGGCCCGGCGGGCTCCGAGGCGACCACCTGGATCCAGGACCGGGCCAACGAACTCATCAGGGACGGCCTCAAGGGCGTACGGCGCATCCCCTACGCCCGCGCGCTCGCCGCACCCGGCACCGGCCGTCACGACTTCCTCGGCACCTATGTGGCCGATCTCCCGCAGGTGCTGGACCTGGACGCGATCCGCGCGGCCGGGGTCCGTATCGGCGCCGACCCGCTCGGCGGGGCATCGGTCGCCTACTGGGGGCGCATCGCCGAACAGCACGCGCTGGACCTGACCGTGGTCAACCCGCTCACCGACCCCACCTGGCGCTTCATGACGCTGGACTGGGACGGCAAGATCCGGATGGACTGTTCGTCGCCCTACGCGATGGCCTCGCTCATCGAGCGGCGCGACCGCTTCCAGATCTCCACGGGCAACGACGCCGACGCCGACCGCCACGGGATCGTCACCCCGGACGGCGGCCTCATGAACCCCAACCACTATCTCGCCGCCGCCATCGCCTACCTCTACTCCCACCGGGAGCAGTGGCCGGCCGGGACGGGGATCGGCAAGACCCTGGTGTCGTCCGGGATGATCGACCGGGTCGCCGCCGACCTCGGCCGCCGGCTGGTCGAGGTGCCCGTCGGATTCAAGTGGTTCGTGGACGGGCTGGCCGACGGCTCCCTCGGGTTCGGCGGGGAGGAGTCGGCGGGTGCCTCCTTCCTGCGCCGCGACGGCTCGGTCTGGACCACCGACAAGGACGGCATCATCCTCGCCCTGCTCGCCTCCGAGATCACCGGAGTCACCGGGAAGACGCCCTCCGAGCACTACGCCGGACTCACCTCGCGCTTCGGGGAGCCCGCCTACGAGCGGATCGACGCCCCGGCGTCGCGCGAGGAGAAGGCCCTCCTCGCCAAGCTGTCACCCGCGCAGATCACCACCGACACGCTCGCCGGGGAGACGGTCACCGCGGTCCTCACCGAGGCGCCGGGCAACGGCGCGCCCATCGGCGGCATCAAGGTGACCACCGAGAGCGCCTGGTTCGCGGCCCGCCCCTCGGGCACCGAGGACGTCTACAAGATCTACGCGGAGTCGTTCCTCGGAACCGATCACCTGCGCCGGGTGCAGGACGAGGCGAAGGCGGTGGTCTCCGCGGCCCTGTCCGGCTGAACCCGGTCTTCCGGCGCCGTGTCCCCGCGGCACGGCGCCCTCAGCCGTACAGCGCCACCCGGTACAGAGCCGCGAGCGCCTCGTCGACGGGATGGGGCCGCGGCAGGCCGGAGGAGTCGAGCCTGTTCCACCGCTGGGTGTTCACCGCGACCGCGAGCCGCCGTCTGCCGTCGGCACGGGTCATGGCGAGCGCTCCACCGCCCCAGACCGTACCGCCGTGCCCCCAGAAGACGCCCTGGCCGGAACCCTCCATCGGATGCAGGCCGAGGCCGTACTCGATCGTCCTGAGCTCCTGCGAGACGACCGGCACCGTAAGCCGCATCTCCGCCAGCGACGACGGGCTGACGATCTCCCCGGCCGACAGGAGGCCGTAGAAGTCGTTGAGGTCCGAGACGGTCGATATCAGCGACGCCGACGGCCCCACCCAGGACATGTCGAACACGCTGTAGTCGCGGGGCGGGTCGATCATGCCGAACCACGCCTCGTAGAGCCGCGAGTGCGGCCCGTCCACGTACGGTCCCGAGGGGAACCCGGTGTCCCGGAGCCCGGCGCGCTCGATGACGCTCTCGATGACGCACCGCTCGGCCGAGGCGCCGGTCACCTGTTCCAGGAGCTGGGCGAGGAGCAGGTAGTTGGTGTTGGAGTACACCCCCGGAGTACCGCCGGGGGAGCCGAACGCGGGTGCCGTGACCCCCATCGCGATCAGTTCGACGGGATCGAATCGCGTGAACCGGTGGTCGTCCATGCTCTGGGGTCCGGTGTCCGCGATGGCGGGATACGCCTTGAGCGAGGGGTAGGCGTACGGCAGGTACTCGGCGAGGCCGCTGGTGTGGTTGAGCAGCATCCGGACCGTGATCGCGTCGCCGCGCGCTCCGGGGACCAGCGCCGGAAGGTACCGGCCGATCGGTGCGTCGAGCCCGATCCGGCCGGCCTCGACCTGCCGCAGCACCGCGGCGGCGGTGAACGTCTTGGTGATGCTGCCGACCCGGTGCCGCATGCCGGCGGTGACGGGGCGGCCGGTGGTGACGTCGGCGACCCCGGCCGCGCCGCGCCAGACCAGGTCGCCGTCCCGCACCTCGGCGAACAGGCCCGGCACACCGGCTCGGTGGACGCTCTCGAGGGCCGCTTCCAGTGCCGCGGTATCCAGTGGGTTCTTCACGTCATGCGTCCTTTCGGCTTCCCCGGAGGCGGGCCCCGCTGCGGTCGCCCGATCCCGGACAACAGGGCACGAGTGGTCTGCCGCCCCGACTCGTCGGGCGTTCGGCAGGTCCGTGTTCCCATTATGCACGCGGTGCGTGCAACGCCAAGTGCACAGACGAGTGCATAAACGAGTGCATAGGCAAGCGCACCGGTAAGTGCATAGGCTGGGCTGAAACACGGCGAGAGGAGCGGGATGGCAGGCCGAAGGCGTTGGTCGACCGAGGAGATCCTGGACGCGGCCGCCGAGCTGCTGCGCACGAGCGACCCGGACTCGTTCAGCGTGCGCAAACTGGCCGCGGCCCTCGGGACCGATTCCTCCAGCCTCTACCGGCACTTCCGTAGCAAGACCGAACTGCTGCGCGCGGTCGCCGACCGGATTCTCCTGACCGCCATGGACGGCTACCGCGCCGAGGGCGACTGGAGGCAGCGCATCACGGCCCTGGCCCTGCGGGTGAGGGAGGCCTTCGGTCAGCAGCCCCAGCTCGCCTCGGTCTGGGGACGTCACGCGTCGAGCGGCACCGGTTCCCGCCTCGTCATGGAGGAGGCGCTCCAGGCGCTGCGCGCGTCCGGGCTGCCCGACGAGGAGATCCCGGAGCGCTACCACCGGATCGCGGTCCTCGTCTCCGCGCTGATCGCCTCCGAGGCCGGGGTCGGCACCGTCACCCCCGAAGAGCGTGAGCAGGGCCTGGAGCTGTTCCGTGTGGCGGTCCTGGGCGCCGACCCCGAACGCTTCCCGGCCCTCGCCCACTTCGCCCGGGACATCCGCCCTCTCGTCGTGGACCGCCGCGCCGCGTTCGAGGAGATCCTCGCCGCCCAGCTCGACCGGATCGACATCGCGGTACGGACGAGCCGGCCCCTCGGTCCGGAAGCACCGGCGGACGGCAGGCTCTAGGCGCGCGCCGGGTGTCCGTCGGTGGTTCGGCGGCATGATGGCCGTATGCGCATCCGTATCGACGCCGACGACCTGCCCGGCCGCTCCTGCCCCGCCCCCGACGGCCGTGGCACCGTCCCGGTGTACGACAACCTCCACGTGGCTGTGCAACGCCGTGACCGTCCGGCCGAACTGCTCGATCCCCAGCCCGGCGACGGCGCCCGCGCGACCTGGACACTCGACTGCACGGCCACGCCCTCGCCGACGGGGATCGAACTGACGGGCCCCTATGTGCAGAAGCGCCTGGGGCACCTCTTCGTCTATCTGTCATGGGGCACGGTCGACGAAGCGGGGGTCTTCAGCATGTTCCGCCGCGCCAAGCTGATGCTCGACGCCGTCCCCTCCGACGTGCTCGCCGAGGCGGCGCGCGAGGGGCTGCTCGTCGGGCGGCTGGGGCTCACCGACGCGCACGGCAATCCGCGGTGCGCCCGCGTCGTACCGCCGGACATCGAGTGGACGGCCGAAGCGGGCGCGTAGAGACCGGAGTTCAGCCGATCCGAGACCGGAGTACAGCCGAGGCGCCGGTGCGCCCGGCGGCTCTGTCCGTGTCGTGCGTCCGCACCCCGAGTTAGAACCTCTAACGAAAGCTCTTGACGCTCACGCCTGACGGTTATAGCTTCTAACTAAAGCGATAGTAGATAACTCGCGCGGAACGCAGTGGAGGTCGTCATGAACGCCGAAGGGCTCGTCGAGGTCGTCCTGCCGGGCAAGGTGGAGCCGGAGGGGCTGGAGATCCGGCACGGCGCCGTGCCCGTCGCGGGCCCCGGTCAGGTCGTCGTCCGGATGGAGGCGACCGGCGTCTCCTTCGCCGAACAGCAGATGCGCCGCGGGCGGTACTACGACCAGCCGCCGTTCCCCTTCGTGCCCGGCTACGACCTCGTCGGCACGGTTCTCACCACCGGCCCGGGAGTGGACCCGGGCCTGGCCGGTATCCGGGTCGCCGCCCTCCTCAAGGTCGGCGGCTGGGCCAGCCATGTGCGCGTGGACGCGGCCGACGTCGTACCGGTGCCCGACGGGATCGGGGCGGCGGAGGCGGAGACCGTGGTCGTCAACGGCATCACCGCCTGGCAGATGCTGCACCGCAAGGCACGGATCCGCACGGGCGGGACCGTCCTCGTGCACGGCGCCAACGGCGGCGTCGGTTCGGTCCTGGTCCAGCTCGCCCGCGCCGCCGGAGCCAAGGTGATCGGCACGGCCTCGGCGCGCCACCACGACGCCCTGCGGGAACAGGGCGTCATCCCCGTCGACTACCGCACCGGGGACGTCGCGGCACGCGTACGCGAACTCGCGCCCGGCGGGGTCGACGCCGTGTTCGACCACGTCGGAGGCCGCAGCGCCGTCGACTCCTGGCGTCTGCTCGCCCCCGGCGGGACGCTCGTCTCCTACGGCAGTGCCTCCACCAGGGACGACACGGGGTCCAAGCAGTGGCCGGTGCTCAAGCTGCTCGGCCGGGTATGGCTGTGGAACGCCCTGCCCAACGGCCGCCACGCGTACTTCTTCAACATCTGGGCCGGCCGCGCCCTGTCCCGGAGCCGCTTCCGGGCCCGGCTGCGCGCCGACCTCACCCAGGTCTTCGGCGCCCTCCAGCGCGGTGACGTCACCGCCCGGATCGCCGCCCGGCTGCCGCTGACCGAGGCGGCCGAGGCCCTGCGGCTGGCCGAGTCCGGCACCGTCGCCGGAAAGGTCGTCCTCAATCCGTAGGGCCGGACCGTGGTACGGAGTGGCGGTGTCGCCCGGGCACGCGCTAGGGCTGGTCCTCGACGACCATCTCGCCCAGCAGGGACCAGTCGTCCTGAGGGATCTTCACGTTCACGATGCGCGGTGTCGCGGTCAGGTGCCGGGGCAGGGCCTGCTGGGCGGCCTTGAAGTGCGCGGACTGGACGTGGGACGCCCCGGCCTCGTCGTCCCGGAAGGCCTCGACCAGGACGTACTCCGTCGGGTCGTCAAGGCTCCGGGACCAGTCGAACCACAGACAGCCGGGCTCGGCGCGGGTGGCCGCGGTGAAATCGGCGGTGATCTCGGGCCACTTCTCCGCGTCCTCGGGGCGGACGCTGAACTTGACGGTGATGAAGATCATGAGGGCTCCTCGCGTCGGTGTCGAGCCATTCTGCGCCGCTCGCGGCAGGTGGACACCAGGGGCCTGTAGGCCGATCGGGGGAACCTCCGCGTCCGGATCGCCCCCTTCCGGCGCCCGGCTTCGAACGGCCTTGCGGAGGCCTGTCGGGCTCTGTATCGTTTTTCGATAACATCGATAATCGATATGGGGGAGTCATGGCGAGGGTACGCAATCTACTGGAGCCGATGTCGAGCGCGGTCACGATGATCGTGACGCTGTTCGCGGCGGTGACGGTCCTGGGTGTGTTCGGTTCGATGTTCATGGACGGAGTCAGCGTCCTCGGCATCGGGGACACGACGATCTGCGTCACGGACACGACGACGACGGTGGGCCCCGACGTGCCGTCCCAGATGGGGTTCAAGGCGGCGCCGGGAGCCTCGATGGGCCTGGACGCCCACCCGAGCTTCTGCACCGACGATCCCAGCACGGCCCAGGGCCTGCTCAACACCGCGACCCAGGTTCCCTCGTTCGTCTTCACCGTCGGGGCGCTCCTGCTCGTCCTCCGGCTGATCAGGGGAGCCGAGGGCGACGGCCTCTACACCGCGCGGACGGCGCGGCGGCTGCGCAGCGTGGGCTGGTGGCTGCTGGCCGGCAGTGTGCTCGCCGCGATCGCGGAGTCCGTGGGCGAGAAGGCGCTGATCCAGTCGCTGAGCAGAGGCGGCGATGTCAGCGCCCTGTCCGGGCTCGTCTCGTGGGACGCTCCGTACATGGCGATACTCACCGGCCTCGGCGTCCTCTCCTTCGCACGGATCATGCGCGTCGGCGTCGCCATGCGAGAAGACCTCGACGGAACGGTCTGATGCCCGAGGACAAGGAGGAGCACGCGATCGAGGTCCATCTCGACCGTCTGCTCGAAGAACGCGGGATGACCCTGGCGGAGCTCGCGGACCGGGTCGGTGTCACTCATGTGAACCTGTCGATCCTGAAGAACGGCCGGGCCAGAGCCGTGCGGTTCACCACGCTGACCCGGCTCTGCGAGGTGCTGGAGTGTCAGCCGGGCGACGTCCTCAGCTACCGCCCGCCCGAGCAGGGGACCGAGGGGACCGTCATGTGACGGCCCGTTCCCCCGGTCCGGGTGCGTCCGCTTCGGGCTGTTCGTCGGTGAGTTCGGGCTCCAGACCTTCACCGATGTCGGCCGGAGGCCTCCCGGTGTCGGCCCGCCAGGCCTCGAACGCCCAGGCGGTGAGGGTGACGACGGTCAGACCGAGCAGCCAGCCGCCCAGCACGTCGCTGAACCAGTGAACGCCCAGCGCGACACGGGTGAAGCCGACGCCGACGACGGAAAGGACGGCGGCGCCCCAGCACAGCGCGCGCCAGGAGCGCGGCACCAGGGGCAGCAGGACCAGCAGCAGGATGGCGAACGAGGTGGTGGCCGTCATCGCGTGGCCCGACGGAAAGGAGAACCCGGGCGCCCGTGCCACCGGATCCTCCAGCGACGGACGTGCCCGCTCGACGACCGTCTTCACCAGGAGCCCGATGAACCCGCCGGCCACCGCCGTCACCGCGGACCACGCGGCCAGACGCCAGGCCCGGCGGTACACGAGCCACACCGTCAGCAGTGCGACAGCCGTACGCAAGGTGACCGGATCCCAGACCCGGTCGGAGAGGAAACGCAGCCCACTCGTCCAGGCGGGATGCCCTAGAGCGATCTCGTGGAGCCGGCGGGCGGCGCCCGCGTCCAGCCGGCGCAGGGGCTGCCATCTGCCCTCGACCAGGACGAGGAGCAGGCCGAACGGCACCGCGGTGATCGCGGCCACCGCGGCCGAGCCGAGCAGCCGGGCGCCGAACCGGCGGTCGGCCGCCCGGCGGCGCTCCCGCAGCTTCTGGATCGTCGCGCGCGCCGCCATTCAGACTCCCGGATCGGGTTCGACCGGACCAGGGCGCCGTGCGCGCGAGGCTTCGAGCTGCGCGGCGAAGGACAGTCCGAGGAACAGGGCGATCGAGGTCAGATAGGCCCAGAGAAGGAGGGACATGAAGGCGCTGAGGGGGCCGTAGACCGTGTCGAAGCTGCCGCTGATCCCGAGGTAGAGACTCAGCAGCCAGGTCAGCGCCGTCCACAGCACCAGGTACACGGCGGCACCGAAGACCAGCCAGGTGTAGCCGGGCTGGCGGCGGCGGGGCGAGCGGCGGAAGATCGCGCTGGCCGAGATGAGGGCGAGGAGCAGACCGGAGGGCCAACGCAGCACATCCCAGGCGGTCTTGGCGGCTCCGTCGAGGTGATAGACCGTCACGACCGCGGACGCCAGGTCGCCGCCGGCCACCATCAGGACGAAACCGAGGCCGAGCGGGATTCCCGCGCTCAGGGACATGACCAGGCCGCGCAGATACTTCCGGTGGAAGACGCGGTCGCGCTCGTTCCCGTAGATCCGGTTGGCACCCCGCTCGATCTGGCACATGGCGGTGGTCACGTTGACCAGGGAGAAGGCCAGTCCGAACCACAGGGCGACCTGCGCCCCGTCGCCCGCCGTGTGCCGGCTGCGGCGCAGCGCGTCGTCGACGACGTCGGCGCTCGGGCCCGCGGCGATCCGGCGGATCGTCAGCTCGGCGACTCTGCCGATGTTCTCGGTGTGCAGGACCGAGGACAGGCCCACGAACGCGATGGCGAGCGGGATCAGGGCCAGCACCGTCTGGAGGGCGAGCGCACGGGAATGGCTGAACCCGTCGGCGTAGCGGAACCGGATGAACGCGTCGCGCAGCAGGGGCCAGCCGCCGTAGCGGCGCAGCGACGCGAGGGCTTCGTCGGCGGAGAGTTCGTCGCCGGACATGGCGTGGGTCTCCGGGACCTTCGTCGCGGTACCCATTCACTTCTCCCGGGAGGGCAGCAGGACGGTCAGAGCGCCGGGGCGGACCTCGGCGGTGAGGCGCCGGCCGGGGCCCACGGGATCCCCGTCGAGTTCCCTGGACTGAGGCGTGTCGAAGGTGAGTTCGGCGCGCCGGAAGGTGAAGAACTCGACGGGAACCCCCTCGTGGTCCTCGCCCGATGCCGCGAGGGTGTGCGCGGTGGACGGCCGTGGAGGCGTGGCGCGCCCGCGCAGCAGTGTCCCGAGGGCCCGGAGCCAGCCGCCCGGCCCGCGCGGGTCGAGGACGAGGAGGTCGAGCTGTCCGTCGTCGGGGCGGGCGGCGGGCAGCAAGGTGACCCCGCCCTGCACGGTTCCGACGTTGGCGACGAGCACCATGCGGGCCGTGCGGCGGAACGCGGGGGCGCCGTCGAGCCGGATCGTCACCCGCATACGTGGCGTGCGCAGGTTTCCGATCCCGGCCAGCGCGTAGGCCGGCCAGCCCAGGGCGGCCTTGGCGCGAGGATCGGTGTGCTCCATCATCGCGGCGTCGAGACCGGCCCCGGCCATCGCGGCGAACCGGGTGGCGGTCAGGCCGTCGCCCTCGACGGCCGCGAGGTCGAGCGGGTGCGGATCGCCGGTCAGCGCGGCTTCGAGCGCCTCGACCGGGGAGAGCGGCAGACCGAGATTGCGGGCCAGCAGATTGCCGGTGCCGCAGGGGACTACGGCCAGGGGAACGCCGCTGCCGGCCAGGGCGTCGGCGACCGTGCGGACCGTTCCGTCACCGCCGCAGACCACCACGAGTGTTGCGCCCTCGCGGACCGCGCGGGCCGTCTGTCCGGCCCCGGGATCGTCCGCGGTGGTCTCCAGGAACACGGGGTCGCGGTGGCCGTGCCGTTCGAGGGCCCGTCGCAGTTCGTCGCGCTCGGACGCGTCGGTCACCGTGGGATTGAGGATCACGGCGGTCGTGCCGGGCGGACGCTCCTCGACGGCCGGTGCGGCGGGCGTGCCGCCCGCGGACGGCGCCGCGGTCACGGACCGGTCGACGAGCAGGGCGCGCCCCACGATCAGCAGAGACAGCCCGCCGTTGACGAGGCCGCCCAGGACGTCCGTGGGGTGATGCATGCCCCGGTAGAGCCGGGCGGCACCCACGAGCAGCGGCAGGAGCAGCAGCAGCCCGGCCACGACCCTGCGCCACGGCCCCCGGACCCGGGAGAGCACGAGAACCGCCAGGCCCGCGTAGAGCGCGGTCGCCGCGCCGGTGTGCCCGGAGGTGTAACTCGACGTGGGCGGCGACGCGTCGAGGCGGTCCACCTCCGGCCGGTGGCGGTCCACCGACTCGGTGATGGCCAGGAAGACCAGCGACTGCAGCGAGACGGCGACGGCGAGGAAGACCGCCTGACGCCACATCGGGAGGCGGGGTATCAGGAGCAGCCCCAGACAGGCCGCGAGCGTGATGACCACGACCGTGAGGGTGTTGCCGGCCTCGGAGGCGACGGACGACAGCGTGGTGAGGAGGCCGGTGCGGACGTGTTCGAGGCGCTCGTTCACGGTGTCCTCGGCCGTCAGCGGCCACAGCCCGCGCGCGGGGCCGGTGATCAGCAGTCCGAGGCCCACCATCGACGCCGCCTGGCACGCGGTGAGCGCGGCGATGCGGGCGGCGGTCCGGCCGGTGCCCCGGGGCAGTGCGAACGAGCGGGCGGAGCCCACGGCTTCGGTGTGGCTGCCGGTCGGTCCGGCGGCTCTGTCCGGTACGGCGGTCGGCATCGGGTCTCCCAGGGGCAGCGCGCTACGGCCGGATTCCGCCCGGGACGCGCTTCCTCCCGGGTCCACGGCCGTCTGCCCCGGATCGCCTCGGACAGGCCTGTCACGACGTGCGTCCGGACGAGATACGGATCCGCCCCGGGTGGCGCGGCCCCCCCCGGGCCCCCCCCCCGGGGGGGCGGAGTTTGGGGGACACCGCGAGCGTGTTTTATGCCAATTCCACCCGTGGCTTTGCGCCACAGTTTGT
>NZ_JBHYXD010000061.1:28679-53542 GCF_042751995.1 Streptomyces sp. NPDC059371
TCCCCACCCCACCCACAGCGCGCCCGCGGTCGCGAGCCGGGCCCCCGCCGGGCGGCCCCCCCCCGGCGGCCCCCCCCCCCCGGGGCGGTCGTTTTTCGGCTCAGCCGTGGTACGTGATGTAGCCGTTGCCGTCACGGTCGTTGGCCGACTTGGTGTACGAGTGGACGTCGGCGCGGGCGCCGGACGACTTGTACAGGTAGATGCTGTCCTTGTCGTTGTTCCAGATGAAGTTGCAGTTCTGGCGGTAGACGACGTTGCCGGCGTCCGAGTCGGTGCCGTGGCCGCCCCGGAGCTTCACGGAGTCCCCGGGCTCCAGGTAGTGGTTCGCCGGGAAGGTGAACTTGTTGCCCGTCGCGTCCTTGACGACGTAACCCTTCAGGTTCACGGTCGTACTCGACGAGTAGTTCTTGATCGTCAGGTACTCGTTCTTCGTGTTGCCGCTGGAGCAGCTGTTGGAGTCCCTGCCGGGCGCGTCGTACTGGACGCCCTTGATCTTCAGCGCGGACGAATACTCCGTGGCCTGGGCCGGAGCCGTGGCGATGGCGGCGAGCGTGCCGGCAGCGGCGGCGGTGACAGCCAGGGCAGTGCGGATACGCATGAGGAATCCCCCCTCAGTGGTGCGGATGAAGCCCCGTGAGCATACCGATGATGTGATCAATGGATGGCGAAGTTGTGAGGGACTCGTAAGGCCCTCTGTTCGCGGGCCCGCTGTGACTTCGCCCACCTCCTCTTGTCCGACAAGAAAGGCATACCTAAGTTCTCTCCCATGGCCCCACGAATCCCCCCGCTCCCCAGCGGCCCCGACCCCGAGCTGGTCGAGTTCTCGATCGACCTCACCGCCCAGGAGGTCCTGCGTCAGGCCCAGGTCCTGGCCGTCCTCGGCCCCGACTGGGACCCGATGGAGGTGATGCGCCAGGAGGAGGCCGCGTACGCGCTCCTGTACTCCGGGCTCGACGAGGAGCAGCGGCGCGTGTACGACGACCTCGTCGCGGCCGGCGTGCTTCCCGATCGCGGAGACGGCCGTGCTGCCGCTTGACCCGCAGGCGGACGTCGGGCGGCGCGCCTGGGTGACCTGCCCGAACTGCGCGGACAGTCACGGATGTGCCTCCTGCGAACAGCGGCGGTCGTGTTCCGACCACTGGCGCTACCTGCTCGCCACCACCGGAAGCCTGCTCCACCTGCAGTGCCCCTCGTGCACCCATGTCTGGGTCCATGAGACCGGATTCGGCGCCACCCGGTCCCTGTGGAGCCGCGTCACGGGCGGCCGCTCCGGCCGCTGACCCGGCGGACCGGCATCGCGGGCACGTGATCCGCCCACCCCTGATGGTTCGCACGCCACCACGGGGTTATCCTCAGGGCCCCAGGCGGGTCGAACTCGTCCGACGCGCCGCTGTGGGAAGATCACAGCCCCGCACGACAGCAGTCCGGGCCCGCGCACTCCATCGCTCGTATATTCGAGGACGCTCGCGGCCCACCGGTGGATGACGGACCGGCCCGCGCGGGTAAAGAACCTCCATGCGCATCCGCGCGAACATCCCACTGCCGAAGGACTGCCGGTCTTGGACCTCCCACACTCAGAATCTCCTGCCGCGCGGCGTCCCGGACGCACCTGGACCGTCCGCATCTCCGGCCACAGTGACCGCACCGCGTCGGTCACGTGCTCCTCTCCCTGTGCCATGCCGCCGCGGTCCCGTGACCTCGCCGCGCTGCGCCGTTTCGCCGAGGCCCACATCGGGGCGCACGCCCGCGCGGCCACCGTGCACGCGGACGCCGCCTGCGCCTGCCGGCAGACGCAGTGCGCCTCGCACGAGGGCACCCAGGTGCACTGCATGGGCAGCGTGCTGCTGGTGCTGCGCCATGATCCGGCCATTGCCCAGGTGTGGAACCTGATGGAAGTCTGCGCCGCCTGCGCCCCCTTGATGACGCACACCCGCGTCCTGGGCCGCGCGGTGCCGCGCACCCGCACGCCGTCCGCGCCCTCCGCTCCGGCGGCCACCGCCGGTGCCCCCGCGGTCGCTCCCGCGGTTCCCGGCGGCTTCAGCGCCCCGAGCGGACCCGGCTTCAACAGCGCGGACGCGCCCCCGGCACCGTCGCGCCGCCGTTCCGGCGGACGTGGTCACGCCCCATCCCGGCAGGGCCGACGGGACCAGGGCAGATCGCGCGGCTGACCGCGGTCCCGCCCGTGCCCGGCCGACCCGCGGTCCGGTCCGCACCGGGACGGCGCCAAGCGCACGGCGTGACGAAGGCGTGCGCAAGGCCCGTAACGGGGCATTTTCGTGAACGGCACCTGTTCGGTTGAGAGTTCACCATCGACTGAAAGATGTTGCATAGCTTTGCGCAATTCTTGCAGGCGTTGCAAGGTGGCTCGCGCCGCGGCTCCACGGCCGCAGCATTCGCCGACCTGAAGGACGCCTCCATGTTCACCATCAGCCGCTCCGTACATCCGCGCGGGCTCAGGGCGGCTCTGGGCCTGTCCGTCGCGGTGCTGGGCCTGTTGGGTGCCGCCGGCGCACCGGCCACCGCGCGTGACGCGGGACCGGGCGTCCTCGCGGGGGACGCCGTCGACGCGACCCCCGTCCCGGACTGCGTCCACTACTACAGCGACTGGCGCTACACGACCGTCGTCAACGACTGCGACACCACCGTGAACGTCACCGTCCAGTACACCGAGTACCAGGACGCGCCCTGCCGCACCCTGTTTCCCCAGGCGATCGCCACCTTCGCCGGCTACGGTCCCCAGCTCAACTACGTCACCGGCCTGAGCGCCTGCACGCCGCCGAGCGCCTGACGCCGCCGCGCCTCACGCCGGCCCGGGCGACGGGCTCCCCCCTCGCCCGGGTCTCCGGCCGCGCCGGCCGGGAGCCGTCACGCCGCCGGGCTGTCCATGGGGCGCAGTTCGTCGGCGTACGAGACGGAGACGCGGCGCATCAGGCCGTCCTCGGTGATGTCGTACTGCCCGAGGCGCCACAGCGGCGGCGAGTAGGCGTGCAGGGAGACCGCGTCGTCGGTGGCGCCGGTGAGGCGGTGGATGTGGTCGGGGCCGAAGCAGAACGAGTGGCCCGCGGCGACACCTACGGACAGATGACGGCCGCCGATACGGGGGTTGGACTCGGTCAGCGTGCCCTGGACCACCCGCACGGCACCCGAGGAGATGTCGTGGTCGTGCCAGCCGGTGTCGTTCCGCCGGGTCCAGCACAGCAGCCAGAGGTCGACGTACGCGTCGCGGTGCAGCGAGACGTAGTGCCGCTCCTCGTGGGAGAAGGCGATCAGGTCCCGCCACAGCCCGGGCCGGGCGGCGAGGTCGTCGACGAGTTGCCGGAGTTCGTGCTTGTCGAGCGTGCGGTCCGGCAGGGACGAGTACGTCACGGCGGGGTTCCCTTCCAGAGGCGGTCCGCGGGGCGGCTCAGGCGCGGCCGTGCAGCAGACGGGCGGGGTTGACGGTGCGCAGGGCGTGGACGGCGGCGTCCGCGCCCAGGTCGGGGACGACGGGTGGTGCGTAGGGCCGGTCGCTTCCGCTGACGACGCCGTCGATGCCGACGGCCCGGACGAGCGCGTCCACGGCTCGCGTGCCGTACGAGGACGTGTCGTAGAAGACGTCGAAGTCGACCTCGCCGCGGCCGCCGCCCCGCGCCGCGAGCCGTTCGCCGTGCAACGGGGCCAGGCCGGCGAGCGCGGCGAAGCAGACACGCAGCCCCGGATGGCGGGCGCGGCCGAAGGCCCGGAACGCGAACCACGCGGCGTGGAGCTGCTGTTGATAGGGGACCAGGGCCGCCCACCAGGGTGGGGCCCCAGGAGTGGGCGGCGCCGTACCCGGGTGGACGAACAAGGGTTTGCCGAGGCGGGTGAGGACGTCCAGGAGCGGAGCTCGACCGTGCCAGCCCGCCGCGTCCAGGAGCGCGGTGGCCGGGAGTTGGAGGCCCACGCAGCCCCGGCGCAGTTCGCGTTCCACCGCCTCGGGATCCGGTTCGCTCAGGCAGGCGGAGGCCCACACGCCGAAGGGCGCGGGAAGCGTGAGCGCCCCGTCGTGGAAGGCGCTCAGCAGGGGCAGGGCTTCCGCCGCTGGCAGGTGCTCGACGCCCAGCGGGCTGGAGAGGGAGACCAGGGCGAGGTCGAGACCGTCGGCGACGGCCAGACGTGTCCGGGCGCCGATGTCGTGGTCGGCCGGATCCACCGCGTAGGGCGGCTCACCGTCCAGGCGCAGCGTCCAGCCGTCGAGGCGCGGCGGCGTGGTGCGCGCACGCAGCAGCTCGACGAGATCCGGTGGCCAGATGTGCTGGTGGACGTCGACGGGCATCCTGAAGTCCTTGATGAGTCTGAGCGGTCGCCAGGCGGGAGCGTCATAAGTTAACCGCTTCAGTGATGCGCTTAACTTAAGCGGTTAACAACCCGTCGTGTCAATCACTCGCCCGAACCGCGGGCGCGGCCCGGTAGGCTTCCCGGCATGGTCAGGCCCCAGAAGCGCACCACCCTCAGGGAGGTGGCCGAGGCCACCGGCCTCTCCACCGCCGCCGTCTCCTACGCCCTGCGCGGCAAGCAGGTCTCCAAGGAGACCGAGGAACGGGTGCGCAAGGCCGCGGCCGAACTCGGCTACGAGGCCGATCCCATCGCCCGTGCCCTCGCGAGCGGCCGCACCAGCATGGTCGGCGTGCTCGCCGGTGACCTCCAGGATCTGTGGCAGCAGCAGCTCATGGCGGCGATCGGCCGGGAGCTCCTGGCGGGCGACCGCTACGCCCTGATCCTGGACGCGGGCGGCGACCCCGATCGCGAGCTCGTCCTCGCCAAGCAACTGCGCGACCAGCGTGTCGACGCCCTCGTGGTGTCCCCGGTGAACCCCGCGGCGAAGCAGTGGTCGGCGATCGCCGACGCGCTGCCGGTCGTCGCGGTCGGCGACTCGCTGAGCCGGGCGCGCACGGCCGGACAGGTCATCTTCGACAACCGGGCCGGGATCGACGCCGTGCTGGAGTACCTCCACGGTCTCGGCCATCGCCGGGTGACGGTCCTGACCCCGACCCGGCCGAGCACGCCCGACCGGCCCGCCGACGTGTATGTGCGCGAGGCGGCGGACCGGATAGGGCTGCGGGCCGAACTCGTGCCCTGTCCGCAGGAGCTGGGTGCGGCGACCGTCGTCGCGCGGCGGGTCCTGGACGGGGAGCGGCGCGCCACGGCCGTCTTCTGTTTCTCCGACTCCCTGGCCTACGGGGTGTACGCGGCCGCGGCCGAGGCGTCACTCGTCGTGGGGCGCGATGTCTCCGTGGTCGGCTTCGACGACCACCCCGTCTCCCGGGTTCTCGCGCCGCCGCTGACCACGGTCGGCTGGGGACTGACGCAGATCGCCGCGGAGGCCGCCCGGTTGACCGCGTCCGCGATCGAGGGAAAGAGGCCGCGCAGAAAGGCGATCCTGTGCGCCCCGGCCATGTGCGTGCGCGGTTCGGCCGTGGCCGTCTGACGGCCACGGTGGCGGCGGGGCGGCCGGGCGGGTGCCCGGTGACGTCAGGGGCAGTGGTACGTGAGCTTCGTCGACACGGTGCGCTGCACGGGGGAGAGCAGGCGCAGCTCGGCACGTGCGGCGTAGCGGCCGTTGCCCTGGAACGTCCACAACAGGTGCATGCGCGCCTGCTTCTGATCACGCGTCAGGTCCTCGTGCAGGATGTCCGAGGAGGTGCCGTCGCTGCGGACCCAGCGGTACGTGAGCTCACCGGCCCTGCCGTTGGTGGTCACCGTGGCCGTGATGTCGGTGGTCTCGTCGCAGCCGGGGGACGGTGACGCGGCGGAGAGCGTGACGTCGTCCACCCCGAGGGACGGGGTGGAGCGGTGCCACAGGAGGAAGGCGACGACGGCCAGCAGCACCACGCCCGGCAGCGCGTGCCGGCGCCACGTCCGGCGTCGTACCCGCACGGGCGGAGCGACGTGGCCGATCCGGCGCATGGTGTCGGCGTTCACGCCGGGGCCGAAGCGCAGCAGCGTGCCCTCGACGCGGTCGGGCCGGACCTCCCCGGCCGTGCCGCCCGACAGCTCGATGGTCGCCGAATTCTCGGTGAGGGCGAGGGTGTCGGAGGAGTCCGGCCGCTGGATCCAGTGGCTGGCCAGCACGGTCGCGCTGTAGTCGTCGTCGGGGGAGGAGGCGCCCGAGGCGCTCTGGTTCTGGTTCATCCGATCGAACACCGCCGGGTGAGAAGCTGCTCCCAGCCGCCGCCGTCGGCGGAGGCCGGCTGGGTCCTGGCCTGCACGCCCCAGTAGCAGCCCGTGCCCTGGAACGTATGGTCGAGGGCGATGGTGTACTGGGTCGCGCCGCTGCGCCGGTACGTCTCCGCCGCCCCGTCCTGTGTTCCGGCCTGGCCGCTGACCTCACCGGTGAACCACGCGACCGTGAGTGTGACCGGCCCGGTGCCGTCGGTCGTCACGGTGACCGTCGCGGCCGCCGTCGAGGTTCCCGTCTGCCGGAAGCCGCTGAACACGACGGACTTGACGCCGACGGTGGGGGAGGGCGACGGGGAGGTCGTGGTGGGTGAGGCCGTCGTCGTGGCCGGCGTCGTCGGCGGCGCGAGGGTGGCCGACGCGGACGCGCTGGTGGTGGCGGACGCCGTCGCGGACGGCCCGGCGGTGGCGTCCGTGGCCGAACCGGACGGCGTGGGCGAAGCCGACGTGGACGACGAGGACGACGGCGTCGGGGAGCCCGAGTCCGCCGTCGCCGTGGGGCCGCCGTCACCGGTCGGCTGCGCGCTGGTGGTGGCCAGAGCCTCCGCGGCCCTCCGGGGTGTGCCGAAGTCCGGGGCGTGCCGGTCGATGCCGTACGTCAGCAGAAGGGCCGCGATGAGCGCGGCACCGGACACCAGGAGCGAGCGGAGGCTCGGCCGCCAGGCCCGCAGCCAGTCCGGCGTCCTGGCGAGGATCGTGCGCGCGGTGTCCGTGGCGTGACGCGGCACGGAGGGGGCGGAGGGAAGCAGCAGAAGGAACAGGGCGGCGAGCGCCGCGAGTTGGCGGCGGCCGCGCTCCTCCCAGTCCGGGCCGTACGCGCCGCCGGCCGTCGCCTCGAGTTCCGCGACGAAGTCCTCGGCGTGGGCGGGCCGTTGTCCGGGCGCCTTGGCGAGGCCCCGCTGGACGAGCGAGCGGACCGGCTCGGGGACCTCGTCGGCGGGGATGACTCCGTCCACGTGCTGGAGGGCGAGTTCGGCGAGGTTCTCGCCCGTGTAGGGCTTGTGGCCGGTCAGGCACTCGAAGAACGTCGCGGTCGCGGCGTAGACGTCGGCGGCCGGCGAGGCGGGCGCGCCGGTCCACTGCTCGGGAGCCATGTACGACGGGGTGCCCGCGATGCCCGCCGTGGTGCCGTCGGTGGCGGCGATCCCGAAGTCGACGAGCTTCGACGTGCCGTCGGGGCGGACGAGGACGTTCTCCGGCTTGTAGTCACGGTGGACGACGCCGACGCGGTGGGCGTCGGCGAGGCCGAGCAGCGAACCCTTGAGGAGGACGAGAGCGGCCTCCGGGTCGAACGGGGCCTGCTGGGCGAGCAGGACCCGCAGGCACACTCCGTCCACCAGTTCCATGACGATGGCCGCGCCGTCCGGTCCCTCCACGTACTCGTAGAGGCCGGCCACGTGGTCGCTGCGCAGCCCGCCGAGCAGCCGCGCCTCCGCCCGGAACTCCTGTACGAAGCCCGGACGGGTGCGCAGCGACTCACTGAGGTACTTCACCGCGACCGGATGGCCGGTCTCCTCGTGCACGGACAGCGCGACGCGACCGCTCGCCCCCGAACCGAGCTCGCGGGACTCGGTGTAGCCCGGTACCGCCCATGTGTTCATGACTCATGCCTCCCCGAGACGTGGGGCCCGTGCGGCAGTCCGGTCCCCACGCGCTCCAGTCAGGTGCTGAGACACGATCGGGGCCCCTTCGGTTGCAGACGGCGCGGAACGGATCGCCGGGTGTCCGTCACCCCAGTTCGGCGAGGTCCTCGGCGGTCAGTTCGAGTGCTCCCGCGGCGATGTTCTCCTCCAGGTGCGCCAGGGAGCCGGTGCCGGGGATGAGGAGGATGCCCGGAGACCGGGCCAGCAGCCAGGCCAGCGCCACCTGAGGAGTGGTCGCCCGGTGGCGCGCGGCCACGGCCTCCAGGTGTTCGGCGGTGACGGGCTGGAAGCCGCCGACCGGGAAGAAGGGGACGTAGGCGATACCGGCCTCGGCGCAGGCGTCGACGAGGGGGTCGTCATCGCGCCGGGACAGGTTGTAGAGGTTCTGGACACAGGAGATCGGCGCGATCTTGCGGGCCTCGGCGAACTCGTCGGCCGAGACGTTGGAGATGCCCAGGTGCCGGATCAGGCCCTCGTCCCGCAGCGCCAGCAGGGTTTCCAACGGCTCGGCCAGGGAGATCGCGCCCGCCTCGCCGACATCACCCATCCGGAGGTTCACCACGTCCATCCGGTCCAGGCCGAGCGAGCGGAGGTTCGCCTCGACACCCCGGCGCAGATTGTCGGCCGTCAGACCCGTCTTCTCCGCCGCGGGCAGCGCGATGTCGGCACCCTCGACCAGGGCGCCCACCTTGGTCACGATCACCAGGTCGTCCGGATACGGGTGCAGTGCCTCCCGGATCAGCTCGTTCGCCGACACTCCGTCACGCGCGTAGTAGTACGAGGTGTCGATGTGGTTCACCCCGAGCTCCACCGCGCGCCGCAGAATGCCCAGCGAGGTTTCCCGGTCCGGCCGCTCGCCCCGGGGCCAGCCGGTCAGCTTCATCGCGCCGTAGCCGATACGCGCGACACCCAAGTCGCCGCCGATTTCCCATCGTTCAGTCGTCACGACCACCACCCTAGGCCGTGTCCGCAACGCCGCGCCTGCCCGGCATCGGAGACGCGGGGCGGGTTCGGGCGCGGGCGGCCCGGAATCCGTGTCGGCCGTACCGCCGAGTCGTTCGAGGACAAACCAGGACACACGCGAGACGCTGCTCCCGGGCGACCGGTCGGACCCGGCATCAGGGTCACCCCGTTCCCCGGCCCCAGCCGCCACGGCCCCGTACGAAGGAGTCATCCGTGACCGAGCCACCGTCCACCCCGGCGACCGACGACGCGTACCGCTTCGAAGACCTGCGCGCGCTGTTCATCAACTGCACCCTCAAGCCCGCACCCGCGCTGAGTCACACCGAGGGACTGGTCGACAAGAGCAGCGCGATCATGGAGGCGCAGGGCGTCACGACCGAAGTCGTACGCGCCGTGGACCACGACATCGCTCGCGGTGTCTACCCGGACATGACCGAACACGGCTTCGCCGCGGACGACTGGCCCGCCATCCAGGAACGGGTGATGGCCGCCGACATCCTCGTCCTCGCGGGGCCGATCTGGCTCGGAGACAACGGCTCGGTCACCAAGCAGGTGGTCGAGCGGCTCTACGGCTCCTCGGGGGTGCTCAACTCCGCGGGCCAGTACGCGTACTACGGTCGCGTCGGCGGCTGTCTGATCACCGGCAACGAGGACGGCGTGAAGCACTGCGCGATGAACCTCCTCTACAGCCTCCAGCACCTCGGCTACACCATCCCGCCGCAGGCCGACGCCGGCTGGATCGGGCCGGCGGGACCCGGCCCGTCGTATCTCGACCCGGGTTCGGGCGGTCCCGAGAACGACTTCACCAATCGCAACACCACGTTCATGACCTGGAACCTGATGCACATGGCGGCGCTGCTGAAGCGGTCCGGCGGCATCCCCGCACACGGCAACCAGCGTTCGCGATGGGAGGCGGGCTGTCGTCCGGACGCCCCCAACCCCGACTACCGCTGAGTCACAGACTCCGTGCGGGCCAGTCCAGCAGCCGGGCGCCGATGACGGCGGTCTGCAGCGTGTAGCGGTGCGCGGGGTCGGCGGGGTCGGTGCCGGTGAGCTGGTGGATGCGTTCGAGGCGGTACGTCAGCGCGCGCACGCTCAGCGAGAGCCGGCGGGCCGCCGCGGCGGCGACGCAGCCCGTCTCGAAGTACGCGGTCAGCGTCTCCAGGAGCGGCTGGGCGCCGCCGCGGGCCGAGGTGAGCGGTCCCAGCGCGACGAGGACCAGGTCGGCCATCGCCTGGCGGTCCCGGGTCAACACCGGGTACACGAGCAGGTCGGCGGCGCGCAGGACGGGCGCGTCCAGCCCGAGACGCTCGGCGAGTTCGAGGGCGTTCAGCGCCTCCTCGTAGGACTGGACGACCCCGCCGGGTCCGGGCTGGGGCCGGCCGACGGCCACCCGTCCGCCGTCGGTGGCCGCGTTCGCCTGCTGGGCGAAGTGGGTGAGGACGTCGTCCTGTTCGCCGGGGGCGATGCACAGCATCCTGCCGTCCTTCGTGGTGAACAGGATGCTGCGGTCGCCGAAGCGGGCGATGAGCGCCCGCTCCACCCGGCGGGGTACGGGCGCCGACTCGTCGTAGGCCGTCGGGCCCTGTGCGACGGCGACGGCGTGAGTGGGGGAGAGCCGCAGACCGAAGCGTTCGGCGCGCTCGGCCAGCCGGCCTAGGTCGCTGCGCCCGTACAGGAGGTCGTCGATGAACTCGCGCCGGGCGGCCTCCTCCTTGCGTACGGCGAGGAGCTGGGCCCGGCCGTAGCCCTCGGCGAAGGCGTCGATGACCTGTTGGACCGCGGCCAGCGCGCCGTCGGCCGAACCGGGTGAGGCGGGCCAGGCGGCGCGGGCGGCGGAGAGGTGGGCACTGATGAGGGCGGGCAGGCTGTGACCGGCGTCGGCGGCCCGTTCGCCGAGGTGTCGCCGGGACTCGATCTCGTCGCGGGTGAGGCGCCTGCCGGTGACGGAGACATCCACCAGTATCCGGGCGTAGCCCTCCAGATACTGCTCGGGTATCCGCCGTTCCATCCGTTCGTCCCCCGGTTTCCTTACGGCCCGGTGACGACTTCTTGACGGTGACCGGCACGCAGAGCCTAGGCAACACTGCCGGGAACCGGCAATGCGCATGTCATGCACCGCGATCCACGATGTCGGGAGGGGAGCACGGAGAATGGTTCCGTGCCGGACACCGGCAGAGTCGACGGTGTCCGGCACAGGCCCGGGAAGCGCGGGCCCTCGGGGCCACCGGCCGGGAGGGCGGCGGACTCAGGGGCGGGCCGTTGCGCAGCAGGGCGGCGGACTCAGGGGGCGGGCCAGTTGCGCAGCAAGGCGTCGAGGGCGTCCAGGACGCGCGCCCAGCTCTCGGAGGAGTCGGGGGCACTGTGGCTGAAGCCCCCACTCGACTCCAGGCTCACATAGCCGTGGAACACACTGCCCAGCAGACGGACCGCATGGGTCTCGTCCGGTTCCGTGAGGTCGTAGCCCCGCAGGATCGCCCGCATCATCCGCGCGTGCTTGACGCCCGCGCTCGCCGCCGCGGTCTCGGGGTCGAGCCTCAACCGGGCGGCGGCATAGCGGCCGGGGTGCTCCCGGGCGTAGTCGCGGTAGACGTTCGCGAAGGCGGTCAGGGCGTCCCGTCCTGCCCTTCCGGCCAGCGCGGCGGCACCCCGCTCGGCCAGTTCGTCCAGGGCGAGCAGGGCGATGCGGGTCTTGAGGTCCTGCGAGCTCTTCACGTGCGAGTACAGACTCGCGACCTTGACGTCGAACCGCCTGGCCAGGGCCGAGACGGTCACCTGATCGAAGCCGACCTCGTCGGCCAGCTCCGCTCCCGCCCGTGTCAGGCGTTCGGTGTTCAGTCCCGCGCGACCCATGTGCTTCCTCTCTCTCGCCCTCCCCCTCGGCGTAACCGATTATGCATTTGCCTAAAGCTTTTAGGCAAATTACCGTGAGTCTTATGAAGCCGTTGACCGAGCAAGAGATCCGTACCGCGTTCGTGAACTGCACCAAGGGTGAGGCGAAGCGTCTGTCCGTCCCGCGCGACCTGGCAGAACGGCCCTGGGACGACCTGGACTACCTCGGCTGGCGGGACCCTCAGGCGCCCGATCGCGCCTATGTCGTGGCCGAACTGGGTGACGGCCTGAAGGGCCTCATGCTGCGCTGTCCCAGCGCGACGGTGGGGCAGCTACGGCGCAGCATGTGCTCGATGTGTGTGACCACCCACACCGGCGGTGTCTCCCTGATGGTCGCGCCCAAGGCGGGGAAGGCCGGGCAGCAGGGCAACTCGGTCGGCGCCTACATATGCAGCGACCTCGCCTGTTCGCTGTATGTGCGGGGGAAGAGGGACGCGGGCGCCGGAGGGCGGCTGCGCGAGTCGCTGACGCTGGAGGAGAAGATCCAGCGGACCGTGGCGAACCTCGCGGCGTTCATGGCCAAGGTGACGGCCTGACCGGCACGGCACGGCACGGCACGGCATGGCACGGTGCGGTGGCGGGCCGCGGCGCGAACGCCGCGGCCGTGGCACCGGACTTCACCGATCTCCGCGCGGCCACGAGGCCGCGTGAATGTGCAAGCCCCGTACGGCGAACGGGGTTCCACCATTTCAGACGCTGTCCGTCTTCGCCTCCGCCTTGACCTTGGTCTCCGCCTTCACGGGCTTTTCCGCGGCGGTCGACGGCGCCGACGGCTCGTCGGCCTCGACGGCCGTGTAGAACACGGACGTGCCCTGCTTGGCGCGGTGGGCATGGCTCTTGGCCACGAGGTTCTCGAGGGTGGTCCGGACGACGTTGGTCTGGATGCGGCGCTCGGGATGTGTCTGGACCAGTGCCGTGGACACCTCGGCGGCGGAGCGGGGTTCCCGCTGATCCGTGAGGTAGCGGCGGATCAGCTCGATGAGGGTGGGCTGCGTCGAGGTGTCGTTGGCCGCGGGCTTCTTGGCCGCCGACGCCCGTGTCGCCGTGGCCTTCCCGGTGTCGGCCTTCTTGCCGTCGGCGGCCTTCCTGACCCGGGTGCGCCTGCCCTCGGCGGACTTGCCCTCGGCGGGCTTTCCGGGGGCCTTCTGACGGGGCACCGAGGCCGCCGCCGTCGGCTCGGGTCCGGTCCCGACGGGCGCGGCTGTGACTCCCAGCGCCTGCTGCAGGTTGGTGAGCACGGAGTGGTCGTGCCGCAGAGCGTTCAACTGCTCCTGCAGCGCCTCCATTTCCGCACCGATGCGCTCCTGTTCCTTGGCGTTGCGCTCCAGGTCGGCGACCACCTGGGCCGTGTACTGCGACGTCAGTTCGGTGGAAGTTGTGGTGTCGGGCACGATGGGACCTCTCTTCGGAGCGCGGTCGCCACATGAACACCCCGGGAAGATGCCGTGGGGCAGGGCGTGTTGGTGTCGGACCGGGCTGCATGGCTGGGCGACCGCACTTGGTGCGTATGCCCCGGCTTACAGATAGTACGGACAGTGTTGGCCCGTTGTTCCATTCGCGTGCGGGTTCGCCCCAAAGGGGAGTTCGGGTCGTACCACGGAATTGACTCCCCTCAGGTGTCGCCCGGGCACCGGAGCGGGCACATGAACCCCGGTCCCAACTCCTCCCTGGGGGCAGGTGTGGAGGGCCGCGGCGGTGTGCCGGGGGTATCGGCGGTATGCCGACTGTACCGGCGGCGCGCGGGTACACGACCCGTACGACAGGTCAGGGACGGAACGAGCGGGAGCGAGGTCGGGCGATGGCGGTCAAGGCGATGGGCTGGGCGCACTCGTTCCCGGTCTCCGGAGGGGTGAGCGCCGGGCGACGCTGGACCCGCAGGCACCTGGAGCGCCTGGCGTGGACGGCGGAGGAGCCCGAAACGGTGGACGCCGTCGTGCTGACGGTCTCCGAGTTGCTCACCAACGCCCACGTCCACGCCCACAGCGACGCGCATCTCGTCCTCACCTGGGACGGCGACTGCCTGCATGTGAGTGTCCACGACGAGGACTCCACCCTGCCGCTCCAGCGTGATCCGGAGCCGGGAGCGGTGTCCGGCCGCGGGGTGGGCATCGTGCGGATGCTCGCCGACGAGTGGGGCATGAAGTGCCAGCGGCACGGAAAGACGGTCACGGCGTGCTTCCGCCCGACCGGCGCCCGGCAGGGCGGTGACGGTGCCTGACACGGTGGTGACGGTGCCCGGCAGGGCGGTGACGGTGCCTGACACGGTGGTGACGGTGCCCGGCAGGCGGTGACCGTGCCGGCCCATTCTCCCCGTCACGGCCGGCGGCGCCCCGCGCCCGCCCGGACGGCCCACTCGCCGGGCGGGGCCCCGCCCCGCCGCCTATCGTGAACGGGTGAGCGGCTCCAGCGTTCCGCCCGAGGGCGGGGTCGGCGCAGACCGGCCGGCCGGCCACCGAACCGACTACGCGGGCGCCATCTACGGCTCGATCCTGGCCGCCTCGGTCGTGGCCACGGCCGGAACGACAGGGGAATTCCCGCGTCTTCAGGCCGTCGTGCTGCTGGTGGTCACCGGCCTGGTCTTCTGGGCGACCCATGTGTACGCGCAGATCGCCGGAGAACGCATCGTCGGCCAGCGGTGGTCCCTGCGCCAGATCCGCCGGATCGGCACGCACGAGTGGTCCATCGTCGAGGCGGCCACCCTCCCCGCCGTCGCGATCGCCCTGAGCGCCCTCCTCGACATGAGTGTGAGCACGGGCCTGTGGATCGCTCTGGGCATCGCGGTGGGACAGCAGGTCATGTGGGCGTGCCTCGGAGCCGTCCGCGCCGGCGCCTCCCGCGGGCTCGTCGTCGCCGAGGGTTTCGTGAACCTGGCCCTCGGACTGATCATCGTCGCCGCCAAGGTCGTCCTGAAGCACTGAGCACGCACGACCACCCCGGACCTCGGACGACTGGTTAGCCTGGAGCGGAGGGGGAGGTTCGGGTGACGGCCCAGAGGAGGCCGGTATGGCCGGTACGGCAGACACGAATTCCGGGGTCGGCGCGGACGACGGTACGCATGGCGCACCCGGCGCACCCGGCGCCACGTACGGTGCGGACAGCGGGCCGCACGGCGCATCCGGCGCCCGCCACGGCACGGGCGCCGGTACACATGACGGCCCCGGCGCCTCGTACGGCGCGGACGGCGGGAGACATGGCGCACCCGGTGCCCCGTTCGGCACGGGCACCCCCCGCTACCTGTCGATCGCCGACCACGGCCTGATCGGCGACCTGCGCAGCGCGGCCCTGGTCGGCACCGACGGCACCATCGACTGGTACTGCTGCCCCCGCTTCGACGCGCCCAGCGTCTTCGCCTCGATCCTGGACGCCGACAAGGGCGGCTGCTTCGAACTCGCCGCCGACGTTCCGGCGCGTACGAAGCAGTTCTACTTCCCCGACACGAACGTGCTGATCACCCGGTTCTTCGCGGACGACGGGGTCGGGGAGATCCAGGACTTCATGCCGGTCGTCGACGACTCGCGCGAGACCGACCGGCACCGCCTGATCCGCCGCGTGGTGTGCGTCCGAGGGACCCTGCCCTTCCGCGCGCGCGTCGCCCCCCGCTTCGACTACGGGACGACCCCGCACACCGTGCACATCGACTCCGGCCAGGCCGTCTTCGCCACGCCCGCGCTGAGGCTGGCCCTGACGGCCACCGTGCCCATCGAGGCGGCGGGGAACGACGTGTGGTCGCTGTTCAAACTGCGCGAAGGGGAGACCGCGGTCTTCACCCTCGACCAGGTCACCGACGAGGTGCCTCCGCGGTTCTGCGCCGTGGCGGAGGCCGAGCGGGAGTTCGGGGCCACCGTGCGCTACTGGCGGCGCTGGCTGTCGCAGTCGCGCTACCGGGGCCGCTGGCGGGAGATGGTGCACCGCTCCGCCCTCACCCTGAAGCTGCTCACGTACGCCCCCACCGGCGCCATCATCGCCGCGCCCACCACCAGCCTGCCCGAGCGGATCGGCGGCGAGCGCAACTGGGACTACCGCTATGTGTGGGTCCGCGACGCCGCGTTCTGCGTGTACGCGCTGCTGCGTCTCGGCTTCAAGGACGAGGCCGAGGCGTTCATGAACTTCCTGTGCGCGCACGTCCAGTGCGAGATACCCGCGGACATCGGCCCGGACGGCCCCCTGCAGATCATGTACGGCATCGACGGGCGTCGTGACCTGCCCGAGCGCGAGCTGACTCATCTGGAGGGCCATCGCGGATCGTCCCCCGTACGTGTCGGCAACGGCGCCGTCGGCCAGCTCCAGCTCGACATCTACGGGGCCCTGGTCGACTCGCTCTACCTCTACGACAAGTGGGGGCAACCCCTCTCCAGCGCGCACTGGAACAGCGTCAGCGGAATCGTCGACTGGGTGTGCGAGAACTGGGACCAGCCGGACGAGGGAGTCTGGGAGACCCGCGGAGGCCGCAAGCCCTTCCTCTACTCCCGCCTCATGTGCTGGGTGGCCATCGAACGCGCCATGCGGCTGGCCCGGCACCGCGGCCTGCCCGCCGACCTGAACCGCTGGGGCACCGCCCGTGACACGATCTACCGGCGGATCATGAGCCAGGGCTGGTCCCCGGCACGCAACGCCTTCACCCAGACGGAGAACAGCGACATCCTCGACGCGTCGCTGCTGATGATGCCGCTCGGGAAGTTCATCTCCCCGACCGACCCGAAGTGGCTCGCCACCCTCGACGCCCTGGGCGAGGAGCTGGTCTCCGACTCACTCGTCTACCGCTACGACCCACTGGCGAGTCCGGACGGCCTCAGCGGAGAGGAGGGCACCTTCTCGATCTGCTCGTTCTGGTACGTCGAGGCACTCACCAGGGCGGGCCGCCTGGACGAGGCCCGGCTCGCCTTCGAGAAGATGCTCACCTACGCCAACCACCTCGGCCTCTACGCGGAGGAGATCGGCCACACCGGGGAACAGTGCGGCAACTTCCCCCAGGCCTTCACCCACCTCGCCCTGATCAGCGCCGCCTTCAACCTCGACCGCAGGCTCGGCTGACCCCCGGCGGGACCGCGCGCTCAGGGCGCCGTGAACAGGCCCGGGAAACGGGGCGCGAGCCAGGGCTTGCGGCCCCGGACGAGGATGCGGCCGCGCAGGATGGGGCCGACTTGTCCCAGCCGGCCGAGGCCCATCAGCAGGAAGGTGACCGGTTCGATGGAGATGGTGCAGTCCGGCCCGGCCGGCGGCTCCGGGTCGACGGTCAGCACACCGTCGGCCAGGGTCACGCCGAACCCGCCGCCGCCCCACAGCCGTATGTCGTAGCGGGCGTTCACACCGGCGGTGCGCAGCGGGTCGGTGACCCGTGGCATCGCCGTGAGCATGAACGGCAGGGTCAGCCGGACCCGGGCCCGGTCGAGCATGTGCGGCCGCCCCAGCGCGCGGGCGAGGTCGTAGCCGTGGCCGAGCATGTGCGTGAGCAGATACGACCCCAGCTCCCGCGGGCTCATCGAGCCGAGCGGGGTGACCACGGGCCCCTCGGAGGTCTCTTCCTCCAGTGCCTTCACACAGGCGTCGGCCTGCTCGACGATCATCGCGGCCAGGGGCTCGGCGTCCCGTTCCCCGAACTCCGCCAGCGACCGCTCGTTGGCCCCGGCGAGGCTCTGCGGTGTGCCGTCCCCGTAGGCGCGCGCGTGTCCCGCCGCGAGCCCGGCCATCAGCTCGTTGGCCAGCGCCAGATGCGCGGCCGCCTCGCCGACGCTCCACTCGGCCCCCGGGATCCGGCGTTCCATGTCGGCGTCGGCCCGCAGCAGCGCGGCGATCTCCTCGGCGGTGTCGCGTATCGCGGCGGCCAGCCCCTCGGGCAGCCCCCTTCGCACGTCCTGCCCAGCCACTGCGTCCACGTCGTCGCCCATCCTGTCTCCTGCCGCCGTCGTCTCCTCCGGGCCACGGACGGGCCGGGGGAGACGACGGATTACCGGTCACCGGGCGTACAGAAGACCAGGCAACCGGAGCGACGACAAGACCCTGAGCAGCGAGAACGTGCCACGAGGGCGGACTTCGGGGGCAATACGGGCATTCGGTCGGGAGATGTCAGCAGGTGCCCTCGTCCTGCCACGGACCCCAGTCGACGCCGGTGGGCGTCTCGTTCTGGGTCCACCACTTGGCCTTCCAGTTGTGGTGGTTGTACGAGGCCTCGTTGCCCGCGGTGTAGACCGTGGCCGCGTTCCAGGCCGTCTTGCAGCCGCCGCCCGGCGTGGGGGTCGGTGTCGGGGTGGGCGTCGGGGTGGGGGTGGGAGTGCCGGTGGGCGGGGTCGCGCCGGCGAACTTCACCGAGTACTTCGCGAAGTCCCATGAGTTCTGGGTCACGCTGGAGCACGTGCCCGACGTGCGGCCGCCGTTGTCGGCGGGGGAGCACTGGCGGTCGCGGTTCAGGGACCAGAAGGTGAACCGGTCCATGGCGTGGCTCGTGGCGAAGTCCAGCACCGTCTGGAAGTCGGCCTGGGAGAAGTACTCGCCGGTGTCACTGCGGCCGTTCATGCCGGAGAAGCCCTCGTGGGCGTACGCGGTCGCCTGGTTCCAGCCGAAGGTCGACTGGAGGATCGTGTTGAAGTTGGCGAGCGCGCCGGTCTGGGACGCGGCGCCGTTGAAGCCGCCGTCGAAGGGCATGATGGAGAAGTTGTTCGGGGTGAAGCCCTGCGACTTCGCCTCCAGCAGCATCTGCTTGCCGAACCAGCCGGTTCCGTCGGCCGTTCCGGCCGTGGTGACGGACACGTACAGGCCCGGGTTGTTCTGCTGAAGGATCTTGGCGGCGCCGATCTCGTTCCTGACGGCCGCCGTGTTCTCGTACTCCGGCTCCTCGAGGTCGAAGTCGATCGCGTGCAGCCCGTACTTGGTGATGACCTGCTGGTACGCGGCGGCGGTGGCGGCCGCGTCCGAGCAGGCCTGGCCGAGCTTGGTGCCGCCGTAACCGCCGATCGAGACGGAGACGTCGCCGCCCTTGGCGCGGATGGTGTTGATGACCGACTGCACGGCGGTGTCCGAGGAAACCGCTGCCGTTCCGTCCCAAGTCGGTGTGCAGCCACCGCCGTTGGGGGCGAGGATGAAGGCGAGCTGGAAGGCCTTGAGGCCGGTCGCGTCCATGATGGCGCCCGCGTCCGGCGGGTCGTTGTCCAGCGGCATCAGGTAGGGGGCGGCGGCGTACCACCGGTTGCTGAGCGCCGTGGTCGCGCCCGAGGCGCTGCCCGCGACGAGGGCGGTCGTGCCGACCGCGGCCAGGCTCACGGCGGCCGCCGCGCCCAGACATGCGCGAAGACGTCTCACTGTGCCTCCAGAGGGGTGGGGGAGGCTCCAGCTTCCGGGTCCTGTCGCGATCACGTCAATATGTTGGACTAGACCAAATGAGGCTTTGGACTAGACCAGGTGAATTCTTTACCCGGCCGCCGTTCCCGCGTCTCTCGCCTTCGGCCCCCGGCTCCGATCGGCCTGTCATGACGCGCCGTTGCCCGCGTCAGTACGGCAGGCCCTCCGAGGCCGCGTGGAGGGCGGCGTGCATGCACGCGGCGAGGTCCTCCTCGGAGGCCTGCGCCGCGTCGGCGAAACGTACGGCGAAGTCCTCCGCGGCCGCGCGTAGCGCGCCGTTGACGGTGGCCGCGTGCACCTTCACCCGCAGATCGTCCGCGCTCCTGCCGGAACGTCTGGCGAGGGCTTCGGTGAGGACGGGCAGCGCGTCGTCGTGGGCCTGGAGCCAGACGGCACGCAGTGCGGGCTCGGCGGGGGTCATGCGGATCAGGTCGAGCACCGCCGGGTCGGCGGACGGCAGCGTCCCGCGGCGGCAGGAGCGGGTGAGGAAGTCCAGTAGGCCGGTCTCCGGCGGCCAGTGGCGCAGCTGGTCCGTGGCGGCGTCGAGTCCCGCCGTGAGTAACGGGCGTACGCAGCTCTCCTTGGTGGGAAAGTGGCGCCACAGCGTGCGGGTCGAGACGCCCACCGCCTCCGCGATCTGGTCCCCCGTGGTGCTCGTGACGCCCTGTGAGACGAACAGGCGCACGGCCTCGCGGGCTATGTCCAGCCGGAGAGCCTGCTTGCGTCGTTCGCCCAGTGACGGCCGCGCGGCCGTCGTGGCCCGGTCTGCGGGTGCCGCTTCGCGCACCGTCGCCCCACCACCCCTGTCTCATCGACCGGAGCAGCATAGCGAGCCGCGCAGAACTGACGCGCGCAGACATCTTGTCACTGAGTGACATCCGCTCCTACTCTCCTGATGTGACTCGGGAGTAACTAGCGGGCGTCGAACGGGACTTCGACGTCCGTCGCTTCCGGGAGCAGAGACAGGAGCGATGCCGCACCACGCGCCGCCCGGCCGACGGCGCGCGGGCGGTTCGTCAGTCCTGTCCACCTCCGCGACGCGGCTGGGCGCGTGGTCCCGTCCTGCCCAAGTCCGCGTCCGGGCAGTGCCATTTCCCCCCTCACCGACCCGTCACCGTCACCGCCGGTCCAGCGGTGGCGGCCCGGTCGGCACCCCTCAGCCAGAACCGGCGTCACGCCATTGACGCCCTAGGCCGCCCGCACGACCCCCACGTTTTGACGAAGCAGGGAGTGAGCCGCATGCAACGACCCCACAGCACCCCTCGGCCGCATCCGTCCGCAGACCGACGCCCGCGCGCCGAGCGGACCCCGCCCTCCGCGCGCCCCGAGTCCGCCGCACGCAACCGCGGCCGCCTCCTCGCCACCGCACTCGCCGTTCTCGCCTGTCTGAGCGTCCAGGCGCTCCCCGCGGCGGCCGCCGACGGGGGCGCGGTGGTGTCCCGGGGCGTGACCATCCCCGCGTTCTACACGCCGCCCGCGAACCTCCCCGCGGCCGACGGCGCCCTGATCCGCAGCGAACCCCTTCCCCTCGCGCTCAGCCTGCCCGGCCTCGACGGTCCGCTCCCCGGCACCGCGACCCGCCTGATGTACAAGTCGACCGACTCCAACGGACAGCCCGTCGCCGTGACCGGCGCCTACATCGAGCCCTCCGCCGCCTGGAAGGGCGGCGGCGCGCGCCCCCTGGTGGCCGTGGCCCCCGGCACCATGGGCCAGGGCGACCAGTGCGCGGCCTCCATGGGCCTCGAACACCCGATCACCTTCAACGGCGAGACGGTCTCGGTCGGTTACGAGGACCTCGCGGTCTACCGGCTCCTGGCCAAGGGGGTGGCGGTGGTCGTCACCGACTACGTCGGGCTCGGCGCCACCGACCGGCTCCACACGTACGTCGACCGCCTCGACGGCGGCCACGCCCTGCTCGACGCCGTCCGCGCCGCACGCGGGCTCACTGGGGCCTCGGTCGGCGCCGCCTCGCCCGTCGGCCTCTTCGGCTACAGCCAGGGCGGCGGCGCCAGCGCGTCGGCGGCCGAACTCCAGCCCACCTACGCCCCGGACATCACGCTGGCCGGCACCTACTCCGGCGCCCCGCCCGCCAACCTCACCTCGGTGATCAAGGGCATCGACGGCAGCGCCCTCGCCGGCGCGCTGGGCTGGTCCCTCAACGGCTTCCTGCAGTCCGACCCCGATCTCCAGGACTTCGCCGACGCCCACATCAACGCCTCCGGGAAGGCCGCGCTGAAGGACCTCTCCACGATGTGCGTCGGAGACGCGATCCTCGGCTACGCGTTCAAGAAGAGCACCTCCTGGACGACGGACGGCAAGTCCGTCAGCCAACTCGTGGAGAGCACCCCGGCCCTCCAGGCCACGCTCGCCGACCAGCGCATCGGCAACCTGAAGCCGACCAGTCCGGTACGCCTGGTCACCGGCGTCCAGGACGACATCGTCCCGCACGCCCAGGCACGTCAACTCGCCGTCGACTGGTGCCGCAAGGGCGCCGACATCACCTACGACGCCATCATCCTGCCGAACCTCGGCGACGGACTGCTCCTCAACCACGTCGCACCCCTCATCACCGACCAGGGCGACGCCATCTCCTGGCTGACCGACCGCCTCTCCGGCAAGCGCGCCTCCTCCAACTGCTGGACGATGCCCCTCCAGCCCTGACCCCCTCCAGCGCGGGCTCCGGCGCTCCCCCACGGCGCCGGAGCCCGTGCGTGTCCCATCCGAAAGGCAATCGGTCGTCATCGTTCAACGAGTGCCTTTTCGCGCCAAAGCACCCGTAAACCCTCCGGGAATTCCTAGGCTCGCCTCCTCTTTCCCAGCATCCGGGAGGACCCGCGTGCCGCAGCCCCATCGGACGAACGAGAACGATCTCGTCCTCCCCAGCGGTTTCGACGACATCGTCCGAGTGATCGACCGGTACGTCGTCGACCGCCGCAACGGCGCCCCGCACGGGCGGCAGAGCCCGGGACACCGGCTGCCCGCCCTGCTGTTCACCCGCGAGCCCGCGCCCGGCGCGACCACCGCGGGCACCACCCCGGCCGGCGCGGCGACGGCGGACACAGGGCAGGGCGAGCCCGATCCCGCGCTGTCGGCCCTGGTGCACGCCTACCACCACCGCCTCGTACGCCTGAGCACCGGTGAGACGGGCCACCTGGCCAGCCTCGCGCCCCACGCGCTGGTCGACGAGGAACTCCTCGCCTGCGAGCACCCCGGCGAGGACACCGACCGGCCCGAAGGCCCCCACGTACGACTCCTCGACCGGGTGGCCCGGCAGTTGCGCGTCACCATGCCGGACGGCTCCGGCACCTTGCGGCTGACCGAGTTCGACGCCTGTCTCTCGGTGCTGCGCGCCGACATCGCCGACGGGGACGTGCGGGACGAACGGCGGGCGCTGCGCGACCGGATCTACGACAAGTACGCCTGGAAGTTCGGGTTCGCCGCCGAGGTCACCGCCCTGGGCGAGGAACTCGGCGCGAGGCAGTGGTCGGCCATCACGAGACTGGTGACCACACCACTGGCCTGGCTGTGGCGGTGGTCGTACGGCGTACGGATCGACCGCGGCGCACGCTTCCGGTGGGTCGGCGGGATGCTGGACGAGCCCGGGCGCAGCTTCCTCAACGCCGCCCTGTCCCTGCGCGACGCCCACCTGCGGTCCCGGGCCCAGGACCGGGCCGACCGGGAAGCGCGGGCCGACGAAGGGGCTCCGGCGGCCGCGGCCGCCAGGTCCGCGGCGTCCGCCGTCTCGGCCCGCGACGAGGCCGTGGTCCGGCAGGTCCTGCTGACCGCACTCCTCCACGACCTCGCGCGGGCGGCCCGGCCGCCGGTGTGGAGCGCGCGCAGACCACGGCGGCGATGGCCCTTCGTCCTGCTGCTGCCGACGGTCGGGGGCGACGATTCCCCGAGCCGCAAGCTCCTGAACTCCTTCTCCGCCGTGTCCGAGGAGCCCGGGACCTGCCCGCTGCTCGTCCTGGGCGCCGCCACGGCGGACATCCCGCCGTACGCCGTCGCCCTGCCCAGGCCCGGCATCCCGGGCCAGAACGCCCGGCCGAGCACCTACGGCGCGACGGCCCAGGCGGTGGCCTCGGTGCTCGCCGCGGGCGCCTCCGGACACTCGGCCGAGGCGGTGCGCGCGGTGCCGCTCTCCCGCGTGCCCGACAACGGGACGAGCGCCGAACGGCCCGCGGTGCAGCGGACCGTGCGCTCCCGCGAGCGGCGCGGGAGCGACTGGCTGCGCCCCGCGGTGGCCGGCGTGGCCGTCCTGGCGGTCATGGCCGTGGTCGCCGCCGGACTGTCGCGGGTGCCGGGGCTCGGCGGGACACATCACCGAGTCGAGCCCCGGCCCGTGTCCCGTGCCACCGACACCTGGTGTCCGCGGGTCGACACGGGCGAGCGCGTGGGGATCACCGACGGCAGCGACGGATGCGAGCTCGCCCATGGTCTGTACGCACCCGAACTGAGGTCTCTCGAAGACCGGTTGGGCCGCCAGAACGCGGACGTCGACCGGTCGAAGCCCTATCGCACCCTGGTCTTCCTCGCTCCGCTGAGCGTCGGCTCCACATCACGCCGCACGGTGCCCACGGGCTTCCAGATGCTGCGGGGAGCGCTGCTCGCCCAGGACCAGGTGAACCACCTGAACCTCAAGTCCCAGATGCCGATCCGGCTTCTCGTCGCCAACGCGGGGGAGTACTTCACCTACGGCTCGCACGGCGGACTCAACACACGGAACGACAGCCGTGTGGATGTGGCCCACATGATTGTCCGGCGCATTCACCGGGATCACATCGCCGGTGTCATCGGCCTCACCCAGAGCCGCCCGGAGTCCCTCCAGGCCGCGATCGAACTCGACGCCCAGGGTGTCACGGTCCTCGGCACTGGAGTCTCGGGCCAGCCCATGGTCGAGGGCGACTCCCCGGTGTCGTACTTCCAGCTCTCGGCGCCCGACGAGCGGGTCGCGCGCGTCATGGCGTCCTTCGCCCGGCGCTCACCCCGGCTGGCGGCTCTGACCAAGGCCGCGCCGGGGCACAGCGCGCCCGCCGCCGTCCTGGTCTTCGACCCGCACGACGCCTACTTCAGCGTGGACCTGAAGAAGCGGTTCACCCGCGCCTACGGGTCGGCCGGGCCGGTCTACCCGGTGCCGTACGGCGAATCGAGCAAGGACAGCCGGACGGCCGCCGTGGCGGCCGGTGTCTGTGCGCTGATCCGCAGGACCGACGGCTTCGTCGTCTACGCGGGCCGGTCCAGCGTCATGTACGACCTGTTCTACTACCTGCAGAGCGACAAGCAGTGCCGTACGCGCGGGGGCCGCGTCGCCGTGCTGGCCGAGAGCCCCGCTCCCGGACTGGTGCAGCATCCGGAGACGATGCCGAGGGAGTTCGGCTCGCTGAGCCTCTTCTACAACCAGTTCAGCCTGCCCGACGCCAAGGGGCCCTTCGCCACGGGCTTCAAGGAGTCCTACGACGTCTCCGCCGACAGCGACGCCGCCGCCGGCTACGACGCGGTGCGTGTCTACTTCCGGGTGATGAACGACATGCTGGACACCGACCCGCGGTTCACCCCCAGTGCCGTCGTCACATATCTCCAGTCGACGGGAGTCACCGACTTCGTCGGCGAGTCGGGGATCATGACCTTCGGGAAGGGCCGCAAGTATCCGGTGAACAAAGAGGTCGACATCCGGGAGATCACCGCGGACGGCGCCATCGTCGACGACCTGACGTGCGGGGCGGTGGACGTGAAAGCGGCTCCGGTGACGCGATGGGGACCCTCCGGCACCTTCATCTGTCCCGAGGACGACTGAGAACCTCCCTCTGGCAGGCGGCCGACCCCGGCCACGCGGACGCG
>NZ_JBHYXD010000062.1:0-53045 GCF_042751995.1 Streptomyces sp. NPDC059371
TACTTCACCGGGACATGGCCCAAGGCAATCGAGCCCTGCCGAGTTATGGACCTCGTCGTAGGCGGCATCGCCGACGAGTACACGGGCCGCCTGACGGCCGTCCGCATCGACATCACGCGCTGCCCGGCCGCGACCAAGCGATACGAGATCACCGGAGCCCCGTCCTACGTCCTGCTGAAGGAGGGAGAAGCGGTCGCACACGGCACGGGACCCATCACGATCGCCGAGGCACGAAAGATCCTGGTCAACCACCTCTGAGTCCGCGTCCGAGATCCGCCACGGGACGATCTTTCGGTGACTCGACCCTTGATCCGTGACCGCTCCCTAGAGGAGCTGGAGCACGACTATTGGCCGGCCCCGTCGGGCGACGCGACTCGCCTCATAAGGACCGCGCACGCGCTTCGGCACAAGCCGATCGGCGAGCTGACGGTTGAGGACCTAAGGCTGCTGATCGGGCAGAACGAGGGCCTGCCCTTCCTGCTGCCGCTGGCGTTGGAGGTCCTGCGGCGGGATCCGATGGCGGAAGGCCACATGTACGAGGGTGATCTGCCGGCCACGGTCCTGACCAGGAGTCCAGAGACCTGGAGCAAGTCACCTGAGCTCGGACACGAGCTTCGCCAGATCGTCTCGGATCTGAGCGATCTCCCTCCTGACCTCAAACACGAGGTGGAGCGCTTCCTGACTCTGCAGCGCACCCGGCGACACCGCCCACCTGAAGCCGGACGGTCGCCTCCCTCACCTTGCGGCTGAGCCCTGCCGATACGTGCGATGCGCCGGCCTTCGCTGTTGCACCCCAGTGGGATTCCGTCATCGATGTCGTGGATGTCGTGCGGTCTTCGTGCGCTGCACAGACACGCCCCGGACGGCCGTGCCGTAAGGACAGAGCAAGCCACGGACATCGACCCCTCCAAACCGTGGTCGTTCCGGAGCCTTGACTGCATTGGTCCGGTCCAATAGCGTCCCCCGCACAGAACTCCACATGGTTCAACACCCAGTTCAACACCCACCAGCCGTCACCCGCACTCTGACGCGCCCTGGGTCCAGGTGGCGCGTTGTACGTCAGGCCGTGCGTGACGGCGACACCCGCTTCACCGCGGTCCCCCAGGTGAGCAGTGTGAAGCCGAGTGCGAAGCCGGCCATCGTCCAGACACCGCGTGGCCAGAATATGTGGCTGTCGACGAAGGACCAGCCGGCGCCGAGGAGTATCACCGTGCCGGGCAGGACCCGGACGCCGTGCTCAGGGAACAGCGCGACCGCCGTGGCGGCGATGGCGCCGATGAGGGCGTACACGCCGACGTGTCCGAGGAGCTCACCGGTGTCGTACAGCGGGCCCTTGACCGGTCCGAGGTTCGCTGTCGGGCCGGCGTGCCCCACCGCGGTCCCCGCCGCTATGCCGGCGACCGCGTCGAGACCGGTGTAGAAGACCGCGTAGCCGAAGGCACCCGCCCAAGCCACCACCGTGGCGAAGCCCGTGAGGCCCGGGCGGGGCCGGTGCCACAGGGATATCAGCAGGCCGACTGTGAGCAGGGGGAAGACAGGCAGGAGCGCGATGTGTAACCGGGTCCACTCCGAAGCCGTCGAGCGGAACAGCCCATGTGGATGTGCGAGACCGGCAACGGCCAGCACCAGTGGGGCGGCGGTGGCGAGGGCGATGTTTCGTATGGTCAACACGCCCGTGAGCGTATGCGTGTTGACGCCGCTGGAGACGGGTGCGTAAGGGTTCCGTAAGACATCGGCCATGGCGTGCGTCGCCACGTCACTCCGAGCCGGGAACGGTCTTACGAGAGTCTGACGCGGCCACAGTTCCCATGCCGTCACACCACTCCCACCGTCCACTCTGGTGCGGCCCCCACAACCGTGGGCCGCACCGCAAAGGTCACTTCCAACGGACGGGACGCGCACATGCACAGCACCCCCGAGCACCACCGTCGTACGAGCCGGCCCACCGCCGTCCGGGGCGGTCACCGGGCGAGGTCACGACCGCGGCGCATCATGATCGGTGGCGGGGTCCTGGCCGCCGCAGCGGCGGCCACGGTGGCCGTGACCGTCGCATCGGCCAGCCAGTACTCCGGGAGCACACCCGGCGCTGACCACGCTGTCTTCGTTCAGGGCAACGAGCTGGGCGGCAACACCATCCATGTGTTCGCCCGCGGCGACGACGGCACACTGAGCGCCTCAGGGACCTACGCCACCGGCGGCAGGGGCGGTGACCAGGTCGACGCCCCGACCGACTCGCTCGCATCCCAGGGCTCACTCGTCTACGACGAGACTTCGGGAACGCTGCTGGCGGTCAACGCGGGCAGCGGTACGGTGACCTCCTTCCGAGTCGAGGGGAGCCGGCTCAAGGATCGGCATGTCGTGAGTTCCGGCGGCAAGTTTCCTGCCTCCATCGCGGTACACGGACGGGTCGCGTACGTCATGAACGCGGGCGGACGGGGCAGTGTCCAGGGCTTCGAGATATCTGGTGAGGGGTTGCGGCCGCTGGCCGGGTCCCACCGATCCCTGGGCCTGGAGAACAAGGACATCCCCGTGTTCTCCAGTTCTCCGGGCGAGGTCGCGTTCACTCCGGACGGGCGCGACCTGGTCGTCACCACCAAGTCCGCCAACACTGTCGAAGTCCTGCCCATGCGGCGGAACGGCCTGCCGGCCGTCGCCGCACCCGTCGTCAACAAGTCGGCCGGCGCTGTCCCGTTCGCGATCACCTTCGACGCGACCGGCAAGCGGATGCTCGTCGCCGAAGCCGCGAAGTCCACGGTCACCACCTACAAGGTGCGACACGACGGCACTCTGAAGGTCCTCCAGAGGCCCCTGCCCAACGGCCAGGAGACCCTGTGCTGGCTCGAACGCGCGGGCAACCACTCCTACGGCGGCAACACCGGCAACTCCACCGTCACCGGATACCGCATGGACAGGCACGGCAAGCTCTCCCTGACCAACGACGTGGGCATCGCCACGCCACCCTCGGCCAAGTCGCAGGGCGTGATCGACCTCGCCGTCACCAAGGACGAACCGTTCGTCTACGTCCAGAACGCCGTCTCCGGGACGATCGACGGCTTCCGCGTCAAGGCCGACGGCTCACTCGCCAAGATCACGACAGCCAGTACGGGCCTGTCCCCCTTCGGCGCGTCCGGCATGGAGGGCATCGTCGCCATCTGACAGACGCTCCCGTTGGGCGTTCCGCCTGGTCATGGCTGCCCTGATCCTGCTGTCGGCCATGCACGTCCACACGAGGAGACAGGCGTCGCTCACGCACGGTCGAGGGAGCGCTGAACACGGCCGGGGCCACCATCACCGAGCCGACGTCCCACCGGCGAGCGGGAGGGACTGCGGAGGCGAGGACGGCGGCAGCGGTGACTGGATCAGCCGCCCGCGTCCCAGCCGGAGCCGAAGCGACGGTCCAGTGCTCGCGGCATCCGGTGGACCACCCCGTCCCCCAGTCGCTCGAATTCTCCGCGCAGGAGCGGAGAGGCGAGCCGGTAGCGGAGTTCGGTGCGCCGTCCGCGGAACGTCGAGACGTTGACCCATTCGGCACCTTTGGTGATGGGAGCGGCGGCTCTGGCCGGGCGGCAGCTCACCGTGCCCGGGTCCCATCCCCGCGCGTGCGAGAAGTCCGCCAGGTAGGCCACCACGTCGGGCAGGGGGTGATGCAGGTTGAGCGTGCGTTCTCCTTCGGCAAGGGAACGTGCCCTTCGCGCTGACCGCGGCGGCCGCCTTCAGGAGTGCGGGAGGTCCACTCCTCCTTTCCGTCGGAAACGCTGAGCGGATGCACCGGATCCGTATCTCGGGATTCGGACTTCACGATGCGACCCCGCCGCACGCGCGTCGGTCAGCGCCTCCGGCCGCCCAAAACCAGTGGATCAACTTGTGTTTCTCCTGCCCGTCGGCTCGTCGCCGACTTGTCGTCACCCCGTCTGGGCGGCTGAACAGGAGTACGCGGGAAGCCGGTCGGACTCGGCGGGCCGCGTGAGGATTTCACAGACGATGCACGGGACGATCTCGGGTCATGGCGGGAAAGTCGGCGAAGATGCGTCGCTCTGTGGTTTCTCCGTCTACAGTCCGTTCTGTGGCGATCGACGTAATCGATTACGCATGGGCGGAAGCCATGTGCGCTGCCGCAAGCACCCCACGGTTGGGTACGCGCGCGACCTCATCCATGGGCGAACCCGCCGTACCGTCTCGTCCGCTGAAGGGGAGTTTGCTCCCATCCCGTGGGGCGAATCCCGGGAGGAGCTGTAGCGAGATCGCCAGACCGAGGCCGCACGTGCGTGCGGCGTGCGGTGACGCAGGGGTCCAGGGTTTGTTCCTCGGACGCCACTTCAGTGAGAGCAGAACTCGTGACGTCGTCGCCTGACGGAGACAAGTACGGCATGAACCGCCATCCAGCGGGACTGAACGGTTTACGGAGCCACGCCCTGAGGGACGGTAGCGCGAGGCCGTCCGCCCTGGTGCGGCCGTACGCGATGACGGGGGGTCGCACGCGGCCGAGCCACCAGCTCGCCATCGAAGCGCTGGTTGGCACGACCGCCGACCTGCGGCATGCGCCGGGACTTTCCCCCGAGGCCTATCGCATTTGCCTTCTCTGTCAAGAGATCAAATCTGTTGCTGAGATCTCAGCGCTTCTCACCATTCCCCTGGGGGTCACTCGCATCTTGGTCGCGGACTTGGCGGAGTCAGGGCTTGTAGCTGTTCAGCAGTCCCACGGAGACGAAGCGGAGGGGGGAAGGCCGCAAGTGACCCTGCTCGAGAGAGTGCTGAGCGGGCTGCGAAGAATGTAGGGCGACGAAATGGTGCGTCTTCGCAGTGGACGATGGGGAACCGTGCGCCTGCTCGCGGCGGTACAGGAGCGGGCACCGCTGCGGCACGCGTAACGGTCGCGGGTGCAGACGTATCAGGTGCCGGGCAGCGATACCGGTGTTCCGAACCGCACGGGCACACCGGGCGCGTACAAAACGCTGACCGGAGCCTCCTCCGGCCGATGCAGACCCGCGGCTGCGATGAGCGAGTCGTCCCAGCCGAGGAGGGAGCAGCGGCGGAAGGACCACTCGGGGTGGGTGTTGGGAAGGTAGTAGGAGTGTCCGAACGCATGCCCGTGCAGTCCCCAGCGGTTCGTGAGGAACTCTTCGACGGGGTCCGGAGTCACGGGGGCGCTGTCCACGGCGAGCCATACGCGAGCTCCCACGTTCGAGGTGCCGCGGCGGCTGGTCCGGTACAGCAGGCGGTTGTCGAACCACCGGCTCTGAATGCGGGACCACCGGTACGGGAGCCGGAAGGACGCGTCGGCGAGCAGGACGGGCACCAGCCGGTCGCACTCCAGCGAGCGGAACACCACTCCGCGGCGCCCCAGTGCGTCCCGGCTGTAGAGGCGTACGTTGACCTCGTCGAAGGATCCGAAATAGGGGATCGTCGGCGTGCCGCCCACGGCGAGATCGCGCATGCGGAAGAAGACCAGGCCGACGTACGTACGGCCGTTGTGAAGGTCGGGGACGGTGCCGGGCGGCAGAAGCCCGGCCACCTGGAACGGGTCCGCGGGCCAGTGCAGGAACACCAGGTCGCGCCAGTTCTGCCGGAACAGCATCCGCCGCAACTCTCGTGGGGCGCGAGGGGTGACGGGCTCCACGGGGTGCAGGGTCCGGTGGTGGGGGTGGGGCGGTCCGGGATCGGGCAACGTTCCTCCTCGGCCGACCGCCTACCGCTCGATGCCGAGCGGGGCGTCACGGCCCGGCTTCACCAGACGGGCACCGGTGGAGAGCGCGGCGACGATCGCGTCCACCGCCTCGGCGACGGACAGCCCCGTCGGCAGCACGGGAGGTGATCCGAGGACGGCTCGGCCGGCGAATCCCGTCTCCACATGGGGCAGACGGATCTCCAGCACCGTGACCCCGGATTCCCGCTGCTCGCGCCGGACCGCTCGGAGCCAGGTGGCGAGTGCCGCCTTCGACGCGGAGTAGTCGGCCATTCCCGCCGGGGGCGAGTCGGCAACGGCGCCCGTGATCGCCGCGATCACGCCGCCCGGTTCGATGACGGGAAGGGCGGCTCGCAGGAACGCCATCGGGGCCAGCGCATTGACGGTGAACAGGTGCTCGGCCACGGCGTCGCCTACCGACTCGGCTGGTCCGAAGGCGGCGCTGCCGACACAGACGACGACCCCGTCCAGCCCGCCGAGTTCGCTGGCGGCCCAGGTCACCGTGCGCGCGCACTGATCGAGGTCGTAGGCGTCGAAAGCGCGGGCGGGGGCGTCTCCGCAAGCCCGGGACACGCGGGCGAGGCCCGGTCGGTCGCGGCCCGCGACGGCCACAGCGACTCCCTGCTCGTGCAGCCGCAGAGCCAGGGCGGCGCCGAGGGTTCCCGTCGCGCCGGGAACCAGGATCCCCCTGTGACGGATGGGCATGCCGTACCTCCCGTGCCCCGGGCGGCCCCGAGGCCATTGGGTGACTCGTCTCTCCTTTCGGCGGGCGATCGATCCCCGGATGCGGCGGCGGGCAGGCCAGAGGCAACTCACGTCCGTCCTTCGATGAGAACGCGCGGTTCGCCTGAGCATCCGCGGAGCCCATAGAGCTGGAAATAGGTGCATGAGGTATCCCAAAGGGTGCGCTGACTTGTGGCAAGAGGAGAAGCAATGATCATCAAGAAGCTGCACGATGCGGGCGTCGAGAGTGAACACGCCTACGCCGCGGCCTTTGCCTCCATCGGCCTTTCGCTCATCTCCTGGTTGGCGTCCAACAAGCAGGAGAACCTGGAGCGGGCCGACCGCTGGGGCATCTTCGTGGGGGAATGGGCACCTACTTTCTTCGCCCTCGGGCTGGCGTTGGCCAACTATGAGGAGAACGATTCTGCGGAGGCCGAGCGCTGATCGGCCATGAAGACGAGCTCGATGACGGAACTGCTCGACAGCGATATCCAGGATGTTCCGGCCAGGCGGCGCATCAATCCCGATATGCCGCCTACGTGGGACGAGCTGGGGCTGCCGTCGATGTCGGCGATGCTGGTCGCATCGCTGAGCCAACGCGGAAGGCGCTTCTACGAAGCGTTGTGCCAGTGGCCTCGATGGCATGCGCTGAACGAGCGCGCGCTCGCGGTGACGCATCATCCCCTGCTCATGGCCGAGTCGACCCGTCAGCTCGCTGCGGCCCTGGAGCTGTTGTATCTCCAGGACGTGGAAGCCGACCGGCTCCAGCCCGTCTCGGTGAGCCTTGGAGTGGACCCGAGAACACAACCGATCGAGCATGGCGTCGCGTCGCACGTGCTGGTACACGTAACGGTCAGCGATCTCGTCGTACGAGTGGGTACTGTCACCGCGTACCGCCTGACTGCCGAGTTCTTCGACGCCGGCACCTACTTCGGCACCTGCGGCATGACGCTGGCTCACTCTTCACGCCCCGGACCGGAGGCGACCCCAGCACCGCATCCGGGCCTGCTGCGCCCCGCCCCGGCCGCCGTCGGCGCGTCGACCGAACCAGATGTTCTGATCGCGCGTGGAGCACAGGGGCGACTCGTGATCGCCCCCTGCGACCCAGGGCACCCTGTCCTCCTCCCGGGCCGCCCCGCCCAGTTGCCGGCACTGGCGGTCATGGAAGCGGGAAGGCAGGCGACGCTGCTCTACCGGGGAGCACTGCCGTCCGCCGTGGCCGGCATCGCCGTGCGAATCGAGGCGCTGGTGCCGAGCCGAGGGGCGGCCGTGGAGGTGGCGGCCGAAGGCTGCATCTCGCGCTTCGTCGTGAAGACCGGTGAACGGACTGTCGCCACGGGCACGGTCACTTGTTGTGACCCGGCCAATGTGTAGTTCACCGCCCTGAATTGCCACATGCGGTTGATTCGACCGTGGCTGCTTTCACTGTCCGGAGTAGCAAGGAGCCGACCGGCGCGGCGCTCACCATCCACGTGTGCCGGGTGCTCCTTTGAAGGGGCCTTGGACGTCTGTGGTGATCCAGCCGCCGTAGAAGTCTCCGTCCTGGGCCTGAACTTCTTCATCGCCGACGACGCAGCGGTCGACGCTGCCGGGATAGAAAGCGAAGTAGTCCTTGAGAACCGTGTAGGCGGGATTGGGACTGGGGTAGCTCCAGGCGGCACGGCTACGCACCTCGTGGCCGATGATCACATCCCAGTAGCGTGCGCTGCCTTTCCATTCGCACCAGGAGTGTCCGTCGGCCGGGAACAGCAGATCGGACGAGACATCTCCCGGCGGGATGTAGAACGTCGGTGGGTGGCTGGTCTCCAGTACCCGCAAGGCGTGTCGAGTCTCGGCGATCACGCGGCCACCGCATTCCACCCGGACGGGGCGGTTGTCCTGTACTACGGCGGGAGGCCGTGGGTAGTCCCAGACGGACTCGATCTCGCGACCGGTGAAGTGGCTCATGTCGTCTCCTCGCCCCGAGTGCACGCCCGCCGTTCGAGCGCGCGTTACCTTTTCCCCGCCTCCTGCACCTTCGGATGAGATGTACATGGGACGGCTGGATCGGCGTCGCTGAGAGCACGGCTGCGTAGGCAGCCTCAGAGCCAGCCAAGGATCCTCGCGGAGCTGGCCCGTCGGCGGACGCCGGTCTTCGTCCACCCCGAAAACTGCCCGCACATCGGCGTGCTCGCAATGGGCCGGGTGGATCCATCGTCGAATTCCCCCTGGACACGACGTGCAACGAGTTGCTGCGTTCTGACTTCCACGTCTTCGGGACCGGTCGGTCCGTCGCTGACGCCCCCGGTCGGTCGCGGCCCTCCTGGACCGGCCGGCCCTTCCGCAGGCCCGGCAAGCCCGGCGCTCGCTGGCACGGTACGTGTGAGTACGGGCGCGGTGCGCGAGGTCATGAAGCGCCCGAAGCCCTCGCTGCGAAGCCGGCCCGAGCGGTGCATCCATGTGTACCTGCCTGCGTGAAGTACGGGTGACATTCCTGCAGGGACCGCCGGCAGGTGAGAGGCGACACCATGACGGAGTGGATGGTTCGGCCGGACGGTGGCCGTCCGCAGGGCCGGGGCTGTCCCCATGCCACCGACGTGGGCCCGGCGCCGGCACCCCAGAGCCGTGTGTGCCTGGAGTGCTCCGCCCTGGGCCACGAGAAGACGCGTCTGAGGATCTGCCTGTCCTGTGGCCACGTCGGATGCAGCGACAGCGCGCCAGGTGCCCACGCCACCGCTCACCATGAATCGAGCGGTCACCCCCTCGCACAGTCCGCGGAGCCGGGCGAGGAAGCATGGGCCTGGTGCTACGTCGATGAAGTGTTCCTGTCTCCGCGCGAGGCCGCTCGCCCCAGTGAGCGGTGAAGGCCGGCTTCCCCGACGTCAGTTGGCGTGATCTTGCTGCAGTCCGCATGCATGTATGGCCACTACATGGTGTCTACTACTTCCGGAGCGGTCCCGTCCCGGGCCGTACGCCGGTACAGCACGGGCCCCACACCCGTCGGCGGCGCCAGGACACCACCGTCGAAGGGGCTGGGTGTGGAGAGCATCACCAAGAACCGGCAGTCGTCCGGCACGCTGCGCGCCATGACCGAGCGCGCCTACGGTGCCGACCGGGTCCCCACCTGTGACGGCTGGGCGAGCGAGTTGGGGCACGGCTGGTTCAACGTCGCCTACCGGATACGCCTGCGGGACGGCGCAGAGGTCGTCCTGAAGATCGCCCCGTCGCCGCACGTGGAGGTCATGACCTACGAACGCGGCGCCATGGCGACCGAGCTGGCCACGATCCAGCTCCTGCGCGAGCACACCTCGGTTCCGGTGCCGGCCGTCGACTTCGCCGACCGGAGCCGTGAACTGTGCGACGCCGACTGGTTCTTCATGCCGTACGTCGACGCCGACAACCTCGGCATCATCGTCAAGTCGCTCCCGACCGCCGAGCGCGACGCCTACATGGAGCAGGTCGGCGCGGCCAACCGGGAGATCAACTCCCTGCGCGGCACGGCGTTCGGGCCGCTGGCAGGACCCGGCGACCGGAGCTGGCGGCGGGTGTTCACCGGCATGCTGGAGGATGTCCTGCGCGACGGTGAGCGCCGGAGCGTCGACATCGGCTGGTCCTACGACACGGTCCGCGCAGTCGTGGCCGAACACGCCGGCAGCCTCGACGAGGTCACCGCACCGCGCCTGATCGAGTGGGACCTCTGGGACAGCAACGTCATGGTCCGCGACGGAAAACTCGTCTGCGTCATCGACCATGAACGCGCCTTCTACGGGGACCCGTTGATCGAGGCGGGCTTCACCGGCATCCAGCTGGCCGCCTTCGGCGACCCGACGGCCTTCATACGCGGCTACGGCCACGGCGAACTGACCGGGACCCAGCAGGTGCGCCGCCGCCTGTACGGCCTCTACCTGATGCTGATCATGGTCATGGTCATCGAGACCGTGTACCGCGGCCACGCCGACACGAAGCAGTACGACTGGGCCCGCCCTCACCTCGCCGAGGCGATGGCATCGCTGGGCCGCACCCGACGGTGACCACCACCCCCCTCGCCCGCGTCCCCGACGCCACCACTCGCCTCGGCACCGACCCGGTGGGCCCGCTGTTGCTGCGGTCCTGCGCCCAGACCACCGCCGCCGTCGGCGTGTACGGCGTCTACGCCCTGACCAACGCCTGGTTCGTCGGTCACGGGGTGGGCGACGCCTCGATGGCCGCGGTCAACCTGGCCGCGCCGCTGCTGTTGCTGCTCGGCGCGGTGTCCACCACCGTCGGCGCGGGCGGCGCCTCCCTGATCTCCCGTGCTCTGGGCATGGGTGACCAGGAGGCCGCTGCCCGCGCGGCCGGGAACTCCTTCACCCTGTTCTGGCTGTGCGCCTCCGTCACCACGGCGCTCGGTCTGATCTTCCTCGGCCCGCTGCTCACCCTCCTGGGCGTCCACGGGGAACTGCGCGAGACGGCCCGCCCCTACGCCGTGATCCTGCTGTGCGGGGCGCTGCTCTCCACGGGGTTCTCCAGCCTGGTCTGCGCCGAGGGCCGCACCGGCTACGCGACCCTGCTGTGGCTCGTGGCCGTCGCCGTGCAGATCACCCTCGACCCGCTGCTAATCTTCGGGCTCGGCATGGGCGTACGCGGTGCGGCTCTCGGTACCGTCGGCGGCCAGGCCGTCTCCGCGGCGATGAGTCTGTGGTTCTTCTTCCGCCGATCCGGCCGCCCCTACCGCGTCCGCGCCCGGGACCTCCTGCCCCACGGTCCGACGTTGCGCGCCCTGCTCGGCGTCGGCCTGCCGTCGTTTCTGGCCGGAACGGGCGTCACCCTGCTGGCCGTTGTCGTCAACAGCACGCTCGCCGCAACCGTGCGGCCACCGCCCTGGCCGCGTACGCCGTCTGCGCCCGCCTTCAGACCTTCGCGACGATGCCGCGCACCGGCCTCAGCCAGGGTCTGTAGCCCATCGTCGGCTACAACACCGGCCGTGCCCTGCCTCAGCGCGCCCGGCGCGCCCGCGACCTCGCGCTCCTCGCCTCCCCTCTACGGACTGCTCAGCGCCGCCGCCCTCGTCCTGTCGGCCCGTCCCCTGGCCGCCCTGTTCTTGCACGACGCCGGCGCCGTCACCACCGCCGCACAAGCGCTGCGCGTCATCGCCCTCGGCCTGGCCGTCGCCGGCATCACCCCACTCGTAGCCGCCTACGCCCAAGCCCTGGGCCGCCCCGCCCGCCTACCTGGCAACCGTCGGCACCCTCCTCGTGATCAAGATCCCCCTCGTCGTCGCCCTGGGCCGGCTCGGCCCGTACGGCATCTGGACTGCCCTCACCCTTGGCGAACTGACCACCGCGGCCGTCGCCCTGCTCCTGCTCCGACACCTCGGCAGCACGAGACCGCCGACGGCCGGGAAGTCATGAACGCCTGAGCGGGCAGTTCTTGTTGTACGCACAGGGCAGAGCCGGAGGCTGGCAGGGCGGCCTCAGTGGTCGCTGAGCAGGCTGCCGGCACCGGTGACACGGTTGTCCAGGGCCGTGCTCGCGCAGCGCGTGCCACAAGATGGCGGAGCTGATGGCGACGACGGTTTTCCCGGCTCGGATTCGAGGGCATCGGCCCGGGCGACGAAAGAGAGGTTCGTGCCCACCTGCGCGATCGCGTCGACGGACGGCTCATCCAGTGAGGTGACCTCTTCACGGATGCGCTCCGGCCCGACGCGGGCGATGTCCATGGCGGTCGCGCAGGCGCAGCCCCGAGATCGCCGTCACGTCGAATCCGGCCTCCTTGAAGTAGCGGCCCACCTCTCGGTCCGCCACGGGCGACGCGTTCCACGGCCACTGCCGAGGCGATCGCCGGCACCCGCGTGCTGGAGTCGGAGGGCGGAGCGGCCCTACCGGTGCTCAGGGTGAAGGCCTCGACGTGGATGGGGCGGGTACGACGTCCGACGCCAGCTCGGTGATCCGTGCCGTTCGGAGGACGTGAGTTGATCGGTGAGCGCCGAAATGCGTGGCTCTTGACGGCAGCCGAGGTGCACCGGGCCGCGGGCGGCATCCATCGTCCGTGGCCTGCCGACACCGGCGCGCGCGACGGGAATTGTCGTTGCGTGCGATGACGTGATCCCCGCATCATCTGCGCATGGACGACACGCCGAGCCGTATCCCGACCGCCCTGCCGGCATTGCGCTCCATGGCACGCGACGCGGGCTTCACCATGTCCAGCGAAGACCGCACAGGAAGCCTTCTGGCAGCACTCGCCGCAGCCCGGCCCGGGTGTCGGATCCTGGAACTCGGCACCGGAGTCGGAGAAGGCACCGCCTGGCTCCTCAGCGGCATGGACCCTGATTCCTGCCTGACCACCGTCGAACTCGACCCCGCCCTCCAAGTCTTTGCCCAGGAGCAACTGGGTGCCGATCCGCGGGTCACCTTCGTATCCGGAGACGGTGGCGCCTGGCTGGAAGACTTCGACGGCGCCCCCTTCGACCTCGTCTTCGCCGACACCTGGCCAGGCAAGTTCACCCACCTCGACCAGGCCCTGGACCTCGTGGCTCCCGGCGGGATCTACCTGATCGACGACCTCGTCCCCCAGCCCGGCTGGCCGCAGGGCCACGAAGCATCCGTCAAACGTCTGCTGGCCGAACTGGACGGACGCGAGGACTTCCGATGCGTCCGCATGGCCTGGGCGAGCGGACTGCTGATGGCTGTGCGCACAGCCCGACGGCCACGAGTCGACCGTGATCACCAGCTCGACACGGTGTTCCCGTGAACATGGACGTCCGCGACGAACACTTCAGAGTCCGGTCCGGGAGCCCTACCCGCCGCTGTTCTGCGTTCCGTTCAGCGCAGCGCCCAGGTCCAGTGCGGTGGACGTCGGGTTTGGCGGCGGGTTGAGGATGACCTGAGGCTGCCCAGGTGCTGGGGGCGGCGGAGTCATGTCCGACTTGGGCAGCTTGGGAGGGGTGGTCTGGTTGAAGACCGTCGTGTCGAAGTCGACGAGACCGGTCTTCTCCATCACGGTGATGTGGTCGAGCACCGTATTGTTCGCCTGATCGGCCAAGGCACGGATCAAGCTGTTCTTCGTGGTCGAGCGAACCTTGGCGATCGCGTTGAAGATGGAACCGTGGGTCATTCGCAGGATATTGGCGAAGTCGGTGTCGAACTGCCGCCCCGACTCGGCCTGTAGCTGGGTGACGAAACCTTGCTGCTGCGGGCTCGCCACGTTGGGCAGCGTGATGTTCAGCATCGGCGCGATCTTGCGGCAGCTGACGTCCAGAGCGGCATGTCCGTCCACGAGGTGCTGACTCGCGACTTTGACGGCCTTGCTCTCTCCCTTTTGCAGGCCGATCAGGCCGAGCGGATGCTCCCACAGCCCGGCCGCACGCACCTTGACCACGAAGTCCCGCTCGCCCTCAGTCAGCGGCCCCCATTGTGTATTGGCAATGATCCGGTCGTTCGAGGTCGACACCGTGCTGATGCCGAGCATCGCCGGGTAGACGAGGGCGCCGAGTGTCAGGGCCAGAGCTCCGCCCACAAAGAGTGTTCCCATCATGCTTCCCGGACGCTGCACCGTTTCTCCTGCCCGTCGGCTTGTCGCCGACCTGTTTTCGTCACCTGGTCGGGGCGGCTGGAGAGGAGTACGCACCAGAAGCCGCTCGGACTCAGCAGGTCCCGTGTCAATCTCACAGGCAACACACAGGAAGATGCCGGACGGCGACGGGGTCATAAAGGAACCCGACCGGCAAAGCGCGGCCCTGGTCCGGCTGCTGCTCCCGTCACGACCGGTTCAGAGCGTGGCGGGCCAGACCCGTACGAGGTAGCGCTCCACACCGTGGCCCGGTGCCCTCGCCCTCCGACAGGGCTGCCGCCGCGGCCCGTCCCACACCTCGACGCCGACCGATGCTCATCCTTCCGCCCCACCCTCGACTGTCCTCTGAAGGATTTCCAGGGCTGCGCAGGGCCCGCCGGCGCTTGCGTCGCCCGATAGCCTGGCGACAACTCGCCCGGCATGGTTCCGTGTTCTCCTCCGTACCCCGATCGTGCCCGACGGCCTTCCGGGACTCTCGAAGGAGCATGCAATGCGTGTGAACGCGCGTGTTCGACGGCGCCCGCACCTGACGTGGTTGCGCACGGTGGCAACGGTTGCGGTGTCCGCGGCCCTCGTCGTGCCCCTCGCGGCGACCCCGTCAAGTGCGAACACGATCCACGAGCGTACGGCCGCCGGCTCGCGGACGTTCTCGGTGGTCGGACACGACGGCACCGCGAAGACACGCGATCATCTACGGATGCTGGCGCGGAAGTTGGTGGACGAAGGGGTGCCTGGGGTCATCGTGCGGGTGGACGACGGCCACGGCAGGCCCATCGAGATCTCCGAGCAGGCCACCTGGACGAAGAAGGACCATCGGCTCAGGGCGGACGACGAGGTACGCGAAGCGTCCAACACCAAAACGGTGATGGCCACCCTCGTCCTGCAACTGGTCGCCGAACACAAACTCGCCCTCACCGACCCGGTCGAGAAGTGGCTGCCCGGCCAGGTGCGCAACGGCAGAGCGATCACCCTGCGCATGCTGCTCAACCACACCAGCGGGTTGTTCGACTACACCGAGGACCCCGCGCTCGCACCGGCCCTCACCGGCTGGGACCCCCACGTATGGACGTCGACGGAAATCCTGAGCCTGGTGAGCGGACACCCGGCACTGTTCGAGCCCGGCGCCGAGTGGTCGTACAGCAACACCAACTACATCGCGATCGGCGCCGTCCTGGAGAAGGCCACCGGCAAGAGCCTCGCGGCGCTGGTGCGGGACCGGATCGCCCAGCCTCTGGGGCTCCGGCACACCTTCTACGCCACAGGCTCCGCCTGGCGCGACCGGCACGCGCACGGCTACGAACCTGATGCCGAACACATGCCGCCGGACGTACCCGACGAGTTCAGGAAATACGCCGGACCGCAGCACGACGACCACGTGGATGTCACCGGCGACTACGTCACGGCCGACGGAGCGGATGCCGCGATCGTGTCCACTGCCGGTGACTGGTCCCGCTTCTACGGCGCGCTGATGTCAGGCCGCCTGCTGCCGGCCGCCCAACTGGCCGAGATGCGCAGCACTGTGCCGGAGGGCGGACCGGAGGACCCGGACGAGCTCGGCTACGGGTTGGGCATCGAGACGGCGAAGACCGACTGTGGCACGGTCTGGGACCACGTCGGCATCGTGCCGGGCTACGCGACCTACAACGTCACCGACACCACCGGCCGGCGCACGGCCGCCTTCTTCTTCGCCACGTCCACTCTCATCAGCAAGCAGGCGCATCAGACCGGCGCGGCCCTGATGGACGCGGTCAACTGCGCCATATTCGATCAAGGAGCCGGTGAGCTGCGCGTTCTGTATGGAAATCACCGACGTCGGCCTCTCCGGTGATGGCGTCACATTGGAGATCACACGGGCGGGAGAACAGAGCACACAGTTCGTCTGGGCCCACCTGAGCTGCCTGGACGAGCGACTTCACAAGCAAATCACCCGAGGCCCATGGCTCGACGACTAGAGCTCGTCCGGACGATCACTATCGTGCTGCGTCAATGCGGAAAGATCAGGGCGCGAAGTACCAGCAGTACAGACCAAGCTGCTTCTCCACACGGCTGCTGGCCAGGGCTGACACGCGTTGGAGGAGGTCCACCGCGTCTTCCAGCGAGATCTCATCGTCCAGTTCGGTAGCGGCCCCGGTCCACACAAGGGCTGTGGCTCGGAGCCGGTTTCTTTCGGCAGCGGCCAAGGCCATGCACAGTGGCTCCGGGACGGCAAAGATGGTGAACCCATCGTTGGCCATGGGCACCACGTCCCGAACTGTGCTCTCGGCACCCGTCAGCTGAGCTTCCCACGTCAGAACTGCGTCATCCGGGTAAATGCCGTCGCACGGCACGGCCGGGAAGTCGTGACTTCTGTGGGGACCCACCCGCAGAGCAGACTCATCGTCTCGTGCAAGGAAGAACTCGCCGATGCGTGCCATTCGCCAATCTTGGCATCCCCAGTGCCAGGGAGCTGGGACGACTTCTGACATCAGCGGCTGACACCAACAAGCGCGAACAACGACGGCCAGCACCAGATCTCAGCAGACCCTCGACCGAACCGCCGGGCTGGTCGAGCGGCGTCGACAGCTTCCTGTGATCGACCTGATAAGGATGAAGCCAGAGTGCAAAATCGGTGGCGTCGGCCTCGGTAGACGGACGGAACCGCGCAGGCTCCGCCGACCTCAGTGCTGCATCTGGTCGTACACATCTCGACCTGCTTCCTGAGGGAGCAGGTACAGCCTCAAGTGCTGGCGGAGAAAGCTCTCCAACCGTGGGAGCTCGATCGCGTCGGCTGGAAGGTCACCGGGACGCGGACGGTAGAGCTCGACCAACCGGGCCATCAGCTCTTCGTCAAGCAACGGCGCTTGAAAGCGATCTATCGTCCCGATGTAAAAAAGCCAGCTGAACAGCCGGTTGGCGGGACAGCGCCCTTCACCCGCATGCAGGTTCTCTGGCTCGTGCTCGGCACTCCAGGAACCGACATACAGGTAGGAGGCGCAACGCAAGCCCTCGTCCAAAGCTGGGGTCGGATCGTCCTTGCAATTCCAATAGATCCGAGCCTCGTCCCCGGGTATGGGGCTCGGGGCGGCTGCCAACCACAGTTGGTAGATCTCCTCCATGACCGCAGTCTGGCATGTCGAGTCGACGGTCAACAGGCATCGAGAGGATCACCAGTGCACGGCTCTGTGCCACTCTCTTGCCTGAACGGGCAGGGAGCCACGGGGAATTGGGGTACCAAGGGCACGGCCGCCGGACTCCGCCCAAGACAGGGAACCCCGAGGTCAGACATGTGACTGCCAACCTCGCTCCTAAGACGTTGTTTCTCTTGGCCCCGGCTGGCCGCGATCGGGGTCGCGCGTGAGGTGACCTGGATGCATGCGGGGTGGCAGCATCGCGTCGTCATCACTGGCATCCGAGGAGGTTGAAGTCGTGCTTCAGGGCGACGAAGTGGTGCGGGCACTTCTGGCGGCGGTGGCGACCCTGGAGGATCTCGTCAAGGTCGGACGTGACTCGCAGATGGCCTTGAGCGCCCTGGAAGAGATCGCCTTTGAACTCGGCAAGATGGATTCAACGGAGAGCCGGCGGTTCGTTGAGGCGCTGGAGCGTGTCGCCGCTGCGGAGCCGGACCGTGCCGCCTGGATCCAGGGCGTTCCGAGTGCGCTGGGCATTGAGCGAATCTGATCAGGCAGCCGTCAGGCGCCGGAAGCAGATGAAGGCGGCGGCTATGCCGACGAAGCCGAGGAAGTGCTCGGACTTTCGCTCATAGCGGCGGTGCAGCCGTCGACACCCCGCCAGCCAGGACACCGTGCGCTCGACCACCCACCGGTGGCGGCCGAGGCGACCGGAGGGTTCGATCCCGCGGCGGGCGATTCGGTGCTGGATCCCCCGGCCTCGAAGCCATCGGCGCAGGTAGTCGTAGTCGTATCCCTTGTCCGCATGCAGCTTGCCTGGTCGCCGCCGGCGTGGTCCACGTCGGGAACGGATCGGCGGGATGCCCCGAACGAGCGGCTGCAGGGCCAGGCTGTCGTGGGTGTTGGCGGCCGAGATGCCGAGCGAGATCGGTAGGCCGTTGCGATCACAGATCAGGTGGATCTTCGAACCTTTCTTGCCCCGGTCGGTCGGATTCGGTCCGGTCAGAGGCCCCCTTTGGTGGCGCGAATGCTCACCGAGTCGATCGCGCACCGGGACCAGTCGAACTTTCCCTGGCAGCTGAGCTCGTCCAGGATCACTCGGTGCAGCCGGGCCCAGACCCGGTCGCGGCTCCACTGGGCGAAGCGGCGGTACACGGTCTGCCAGCGCGGCCCGAACGCTGGCGGCAACTGCCGCCAGGTGCAGCCCGAGGTGGCCACGAAGACGATCGCAGCCAGCGTCTCCCGGTCGCCAGCACGACGCCGACCACCTCCCTGCGGACGCCGGACGACCGTCTCTGGAACCACCCACCTGAACAACTCCCACAGCTCGTCAGGCACCAGACGCTCGGCAAGACCCTCCACACCGAGCCCAACGCGGCAGCCAGCCAAAAGAAACGGCGTCTAAAAGAGTGTTTTGTCCCGGTGAGGTTGTTTGGTGGCGCTTCACCGGGGCGAGTTGAGAAGGCTGTTGGGGCGAAGGTGTTCCCTGTGGTGGATGGGGCAGCTGCCGCTCTTCGGCCGCACGTTTCCATCGGTTTGCTCCTGTCTGATCCCAGAGCGCCCCCGCTTGGCTCCGTTTGCGCCCTGCAGGGACGGGCTGCCCGCCGGTACTACCGAAACATGACGCGACAACGCCCGTACCCCAGCGACCTCTCCGATGCCCGCTGGGAACTGATCGGCCCCACGCTCACCGCCTGGCGGGCCGAGCGCAGAGGCAAGGGCCTGGACATCGGCCGCCCACCCGAGCACGACCTGCGCCGCATCATGGACGCCATCCTCTACGTCGACCGCACCGGCATTGCTTGGCGTTACCTGCCGCACGACTTCCCGCCATGGGAAACGGTCTACGGCTACTTCGCCGCATGGCAAAAAGAGGGCATCTTCGACCAACTCAACGGCCTTCTGCGTCGCCTGGTGCGAGAGGCCGAAGGTCGCGACGGTGAGCCCACCGCCTGCGTGCTGGACGCGCAGAGTGTGAAGACCTCCGCGAACGTGCCCGCGGCCGGCCAGGGCATCGATGACGGCAAGAAAATCGCAGGCCGCAAGCGCCACATCGGGGTCGACACCCTCGGCCTGCTCCTGGCCGTCTGGGTCACCGCGGCGAGTGGCTCCGACAACGTCGGCGGCATACACCTGATGTCCCACATCGCCACCACCCACGCCCGCGTGACCAAAGCATGGGCCGACACCGGCTACCGCACCAAAGCCATCGACCACGGCGCACGCCTGGGCATCGACGTCGAAGTCGTCCACCGCGAGCCGGGCGTCAAAGGCTTCAAGGTGATTCCACGGCGCTGGGTCGTCGAGCGGACCTTCGGCTGGCTCATGCATCACCGCCGCCTGGCCCGCGACTACGAATCCCACCCCCACCGCTCCGAAGCCATAATCCACGTCGCAATGATCGACCTCATAAGCCGCAGACTCACCCGCGAATCCACCCCCAACTGGCGCGACACCTGAACCTCGAACCAAACAACCTCGCCGGGACAAAACGCTCTTTAAAGCGGTGCTCCATATCTGGCGGGTGAGATCATCCGTGTATGGCAGACGCACGGCTACCCCCGGGATGGTCCCTTCAGCAGATCCGCGACGTATCCGGGGACAAAGAGGCTGTCGCCCTGGGGCCAAACCGGGCGGTGAAATGGGTAGGGCGCCCCGGAGCCCCCGACGAGGTGCTGCACCCGGAGATCGTTCTCGGATTCCACGACCTGTGCCTTGTGAAGCCTGTCCATGACGACTGGTACATGGGCAGCCTGTACGACGACGGCAGTGTCATCTGTTGGGCAGCCTGTAACAATCTGTACGACGCACTGCGCGGTCTGTAGAGGCATGCGGGCCTGTCCCTGCACTCACGAGACTTCCTGAGGCGGCGGTACAACAGCGAAGTACGGCAACCACGGAAACCGATCCCATCCCGTAGCACCTCCCTGTGCCCGAAGTACGGTCTGTATGACCATCACTGACCGATCTCTCTAGAGCTACGGATCAGATGCTGTCCCTGGCCCGTAGCTCTGTCTTTCGCCGGCGTGCGTAGTCGTCAAGGTCTTGCTTAATGGCCATGACGTCCTCGATGAGGATGCGGATGGGCCCGCAGTGCAGGGCGTCGCAGGAGCGGGGGAAGGTGCCGTCGATTAGGGAGACGCCGCTGAGCACCACACCCGCTACCTCATCGACCGCAGTGCACAGGACTGGGTGGAACGAGCAGTCCTCGTAGATATCACCTACTTGGATATTGTTCGGATTACCGGGGTTCGTCGTGCCATTCATAGGACCAGACTTCCACGAGCGCCTGTCCAACTGCGTGACGACGCCGACGCACACCGGCACGAGCACGGACGCGTATGGACCTTCAACGCAGGTGAACGCCACACCAACCCAAGGCAGCGCCTCCACCCAATTCACTTTGGGACGAAGCAGTCCCCATGTCACTGCCATGCCACATCGTGCGGTCAGCCACGGTCAACGACGGCTCTTAGCAGCCGAGAGGCACCTTTTACCAGGGCCGTTACTGCCGGATCGGGTGCCGAGGCGGAGTGGGCGGTGGCGGGATCACCAGCACGTGATTGACGCGAACGCGTTCAAGTACCGCACAGGGACGACGTGGATGGACCTGCCCGAGCACTTCGGGTCCTGGAGGGCGCCCACAACCGGCTTCGGACGTGGGCGGCCGACGGCACTTGGGAGAAGGTTTTCACCTCCCTCCGCGCCCAGGCCGACATCGAAGGCGACCTCGACTGGGTTGTCGCTGTCGACTCCATGATCGTCCGCGCTCATCAGCACGCTGCGGGCGCGTCAAAAGGGGCCCCGGCTGGCGAGCCGGCCGACCATGCCCTCGGACGATCCCCCGGTGGGCCGACCACGAAGATCCACCTCGCCGCGGAAGGCCACTGCAGTCCCCTCGCGTTCGCGATCGCGCCTGGCCAGGCCGGTGACGCACCCGCATTCGAGCAGGTCATGGCTCAGAGGTCGTTATGTGAGGTCTCGTGCAGCGCGAGTCGCGGCAGTCGTGTGTGAGGCAGGATTCGGTCATGGATTTTCGGATCGAGTGGCCTGCACCCATGGACGAGTACGACTGGGCAATACAGGAGACCAAGGGCTGGCTGGATGTCACCGTCGCGTGGGACGGTGACAGGCAGGTCGTCGAGGTGTACGACCCGGTTCGACTTGCACAGTCAGTAACCAGCGAGACTGCCCGGCTCGGGCACTTCAAGGCTAGGCGCCTGCTGGTGGTCCCGAGTGTCACGCGCGAGAACATCGAATCCGCCGTCTCTGCGATCGCGGACGAAGGCTTCTTCGATCACGGATAGCCCGACGCAGTACGGTGGCCGGGAACAGCCCAGCCAGCACCACACGGGACCGCTCGGAGGTGCAGCGACGGCGATGCGTCGATGCGACCGTCGGTACCTCATGCCGGCTGCCGTCGACGGACCTTCGCGTTGCACGCCGGGCTTCGTGGTGAGGGCGCGAACAACCCGGCCTCAGGCTCGGTGAGGATGCCGCGGGCGACGAGCTTCTTGAGCTTCGAGCGCATCCCCTCTGTGTGTCGGGGATCGATGCCGCTGCCCAGTGCCTGGCAGCCCTCCCTCGCGCGCAACCGACCGGCGCCGCTGGTGAACACGGCGACTATCTGCGGGTAGGCAGGCGTGACTGGGGTGCGGGCAAGAGAGCCGGCCTCGGGGTCGTCTTCCCCGGCTGGGGCCTCCCCTCGCCGATGCCGCTTGACCAGCCCGGCGACCTTGCCCGGCCGGGTCCTGGAGCGTGTCTCTTTGATCGGTTGGTCTGTTGATCGGGTGTGTCCGTCCGATTAGTGATCACTGATGCGACGTGGGACCGGATCGAGCCGCTGATGCCAGCCGATCCGGTCCGTGGTCGGCGGTGGGCCGCTCACCGCCGAACCCCTGGAAGCCATCGCGTGGAAGTACCGCACCTGCTCGCCCTGGCGGGACCTGCCCGATGAACTCGGCTCGTTCCAGACCGCCCACAAACGGCTGATCAGGTGGGCTGTGGACGGCACCTGGGAACGCATCCTCGCCGCGGTCCTGGCAGCGGCCGAGGGTGCTGACGACATCGGCTGGACCGTGTCGGTGGACTCCACCGTCTGCCGGGCTCACCAGCACGCCGCTGGCGCCAGGAAAAAGGGGCTCCAGGCCGGACCGAACCCGGCGACCATGCGCTTGGACGCTCCCGCGGCGGCCTGAGCACGAAGGTCCACCTCGCCAGCGACACCCTTGCACGCCCCCTCGCCCTCTGCGTCACCGCGGGCCAGGCTGGCGACGCCCCGGCCTTCGAGACCGTCATGGCCGGCATCCGTGTTCCGCGAAGCGGGCCGGGAAGACCGAGGACCCGACCCGATGCCGTCCTGGCGGACCGCGCGTACTCATCCCGCGCGATCCGAAGACACCTCCGCCGACGTGGAATCCGCGCTGTCATCCCCCAGCCGTCCGACCAGCTCGGCCACCGTCTGCGGCGAGGCCGCGCCGGCGGTCGCCCACCGGCTTTCGACGCCGAGGCGTACCGGCAACGCAACGCGGTCGAGCGATGCATCAACCGGCTGAAGCAGTGGCGCGGCCTGGCCATGCGAACGGACAAGCTCGCCATCGGCTACCAGGGCGCACTCCACCTCGCCGCCATCCGCATCTGGGCACGCCGATGACCACGGAACAAGAACCTAGACCCGTTCCAGCGGGCGGTGAGGGGGTGGCGGGGGCTCGACCTGGATGGAATCGTCGGGGCGGACGGTCCCTCCACGGCGGACCACAGCCATGACGCCACACTTGAACGTGAACTCGCCGGACAAGGGGTCCATGGCGAAGACCTCACCGAGCAGCCCCTTGCGGAAGTCGTTGATCTTCGAGCATGGGTTGCGCAGTCCGGTCACCTCAAGTACCGCCTGCTCCCCCAGATGGAGCAGGGCGCCGGTAGGCAGGCCCAACAGGTCCATCCCGCGCGTGGTGATGTTCTCGCCGAGCTGGCCCGCAGAGACCCTATAGCCCTCGAGCGCGAGTTCGTCGAAGAGTTCCTCGTGCATCAGGTGGACCTGGCGCAGGTTGGGCAGGTTCGGCTCGTAGGTCATGCGGAACTGGTGGCGGATCGTCTCACCTGCGTGAACGTCTCCTTCCACTCCGAGCCCCGTGAGCAGCCTGATGGAATCGCGATTGGGCTTGCTGAACGAGTACCCCTCGTTACGGCTCACTGCGGTCACCTGACCAGGCATCACGCCCTCCACCTGTCGTCGTTCTGCGGCCGGTCGATCATAGAGGCGGTGCAAGCAGCCTTGTGAGGGAAGCGTGCAGTGAGCGGCATCGGGCGGATGGGTCATGTCCGGCTCCTGATCGGCACCGTCCCGTCAACGAACACCAAAGAGACAGCTCCTAAAGCGTGTTGCAGAAGGTCGTGTCTGGGCAGGTCAGAGGCTGGCTTGTGGCGGGTCTGGTCATGCGGTGAGGGCGAGGTTGTGCATGTGGGCGACGGCCTGGACGGCGTGGTGCAGGCCGGTGTTGCGCTGTCGGCAGTCGCGGAGAATCTTGTAGTGCTTCATACGGGCGAAGGCGTGCTCGACACGGGCCCGGACTTTGCGGTGTTCGGCGTTGTCCTCTTCCTCGCCGGGCAGCAGGGGTCGCCCCGGCCGTTTGCGGTGCGGGACGACGAGGCCGGTGTTGATGTAGGCGCCGTCGGCGAGGATGGTCACGCCTGCGCTGATGTCGGGCAGGCCGGATTCCCGCCATGCTTTCGCGTCCGCGGCATTGCCGGGGACCGGCCGGGCCGCAGCGATGACCAGCTTGGTGTCGGCGTCGATGATGACCTGCACGTTCGCTGAGAACCGGTAGTTGCGTGAAGAGGCGCCGACCTTCCGGTCACGGACCGGGATGAGCGTGCCGTCCACGATCCACAACCGTTCGACCGCGTCGGCCGGCTGTGAGGCCGGCTCGATGGCCAACAGAGGCCGCAGCCGCTGGACAATCCTGCACACGGTCGCCGGCGAGATGCCGAAGAGCGGAGCGAGCTGCCGCATCGTGAGGTTCGTGCGGTAGTACACGGCCACCACCAGCACCCGGTCAGCCAGCGGCAGACACCACGGCCGGCCACCACCAGGACCGTCACCGCCCCGCTCCCGCACGACCTTCAACAACCGCTCGAACTGCCGCATCCGCAGCCCCGTGAACGTCTCCACCCACAACGGATCAGCCCTCAACACCCCACGCATACAGGAGAAATGCCCGCCTCGCAGGCTTCTGCAACACGCTTTAGGTGCCGGCCTCGGCTTCGTCGACAACCCCACCGGACGCCTCGCCGGCGTGAACAACATCCCCGACCGCGTCTGGATCGACGACCGCGACGGCCTCTGGTGCCTGCTCGGCGTCACCCCCACGGTCGCCCGCTGCCAAACCCTGCTGACCTCCACTCAGAAATCACTGCCCGCGCTCATCGACTGGATGATCGTCCGCCCCATGCAGGTCCTCCGGTGGGAAGCCGACTGGCTGCGCCTACAGGCCACGATCCGCTGGATCACCGACTACCGTGGCCCAGCCGTCTACCTGCGCCAGGTCGACGTACCCGGCGCGGACACCAAGTTCATCGAACGCCACGGCGCCATCCTGACTAACCTGCTTGAGCAGTGCCTTCCCAGCGACCGCCTCCACCTCCCCAACCTCCTACCAGGAAGAGGACCGCCACCGGGCGAGATCACTCCACAGGTGTTGGAGAGGCGGACGGCGGGGGATAACTCGGGTGCAACAAGGGAGACAGCAGAGCCAGCGACTCGCACAACGAGGATGGGAGCGAGGCCGAGGTCGACGGACTTCAGTCAGCCGTGGCACCGTGCGCCATCACCTCACCGTCGGCTGCACACCACCTGTGCGAGCCGAACTCGCCATCTTCTCGGCGGCCGCCAGGGCGGTGAGGCCCTGGATCTCCTCCCCGGCCTCGATGACTGCACGCTTGACCTCAAGGGTCAGGCCGACCGACGTCTTGATGACGCCTCGCACCAGCGGTTTCGCCACTCTTTTGGCCAGGGGGGCCGCAATCACGCCGACGAGGAAGGGAGGAACAGCAGGGAGCATGTGTGAACCCTCTTCTTGTGTGCACAGCACGACTGCAGACGCCGCACGACCCGATACCGTCTGGCCGACAAGGCTGGGCAGGAATGTCTCCCCCACCAAAAACACGATAGTCGGACCTCGGCCGATGCGCCCGTAGACGCCGGCGCTGTTCATTCGGTCGGGTGGAAGCTCGCGGGAGCGGCCCGTGGCTGCGCAACGGGATCAGAACGGCTTCGGCGCCCCCGGTCCGCACTGGTCCAGCAGCGAGTCCACCACCTGCACAACGAAATCCGGTACGCGATCCGGGAAGTCGTGGCCGGTTCCCTCTGGGGTGTAAACCCTCCGCCCCCTGCTGGAGGCCGCGAGGAACCGTTCTCTCACGGTGAGGAAGAAGTGCCGTACACGGGCGCTCTCCTGCGGATCGTCGACGGCGTCGAAGATCTCGCCACCGCCCGTCAGATCGCGTGGCGCCACGAGGAGGAGGGGCAGCGAGCCGAGCTCGCCGTCGTGCACTGCCGTCTGCCAGCCGTCTCGGGTGATGCCGTCCGGCGACAGCTCTCGCAGGATCGATGCCGCGGCGCAGCTCGCCTTGGTCCTGAGCTCGATCATGGTGAGAATCTGCGTCGGATCATCGGAGGTGTGTGTCTCCTTCTTGCCCGCGAGAGGGTGGAGGCCGAAGAGGTGACGCAGTGCGAGGACGGTCTGGTCCCTCGGGGCACGTCGCAGGGCCGGAAGCGCCGGGCCGAAGGCGACGGCATCGGGCGGGGTGGGATCGAGCAGCACCAGACCGGCCACCAGATCGGGGCGGCGCCTGGCGGCGTTGGCCATGAGCAGCCCCCCGAACGAATGCCCCACGAAGACGTAGGGCCCCTTTTCACCGGCCCGTTCCAGCACCGTGAGCAGTTCGACAGCTTCTGCCGCCGTCGTGCGCGGGAACGGACCCGGGTCGCTCCAGCCGGAACCCGGACGGTCCACCAGGACCGAACGCATCTGTTCCCGCGCCAGCGCGTGCAGCCGGTACATGGCGTACCCGCCGGCATGGCCGCCCGGCATCCAGACCACAGTGGGCCTCGGCCCGGCGTCCCCTTCGGCCAGGACATGCATGCGGTAGCCGCCCACGTCGACCATTCGTCCGGGTGGCGGATACCTCCCGCGTATCCGGCCCACATGCACCAGATGGCGGAACGACCCGAGACCGAGCGCGAGGGCCACGGCCCACAGCACACCGCCGAGAATCCGCCGGCCGGTGCCCCTGGATACACACCGCGCACCGGCGGCCGCCGGCAGCAGAGCGATGCCCAGCCCGGCCCAGTCCCGGCTGAGCAGCCGGAGTATCGCGTCGGCGGCACGTCTTCCCGGTCGCATGGTCCCTTCTCCGTCCCAGCCTTCGCGGCCGCTGCCGGGGACACCTCACGTCTCAGCGACCGGTACGACCATCGTCCCCTGGGAACCCCGCGGGCGCCACGCGCGGTGCCGGGACCCCGCCCTCCGTCACAGATGGGCAGCCGCCGACACCGTACGGACGCTGCCAGGAACCGACCGCGCACGGTCCGGGAGCTGTGGGTGCGTGCCGTGGACTTCCAGGCCCTCGATACGGGTATTCGCCGTCAGGCCGGACCGGCGCCTCACGCGCGCGCAAGGCGTGCTGCCACGTCCGCGACCACTTCGGCCTCCCGGGCTGCGAGGTAGAAGTGATCCCCGGGGAACGGGCACAGCTCGAAGGAGCCCGGGGCGGTGAGGCCGGACCAGGCGAGGACCCCGTCGAGCGCACAACTCGGGTCGTTCTGGCCGACGTACGCGGTGATCGGTGCCTTGACCGGAGCCGGATTCGGGGGGTGGTAGCCCTCGATCAGCCGGTAGTCCGAACGGAGGGCGGGCAGCAGCAGGTCACGCAGCTCCGGGATGTCGTAGGCCTCCGAGTGCAGGTCTCCGAGGTGCCGGACATGGGCGATCAGGGTTTCGTCGTCGGCATTGTGCAGCGCGGCGTGTCCGGCCCGCTGGGGGGCTTCGTGTGCGGAGACCAGCAGGTGCGCGGGGACGATGCCGCGGGTCTCCAGCCTCAGGGCCACCTCGTAGGCGACGCAGGCGCCCATGCTGTGCCCGAAGAGCGCCAGCGGCCGGTCGAGACAGGGCCGCAGTGCGTCCTCGATCGTGTCGGCCAGGGTGGCCATGTCCTCGATGCAGGCTTCCGCGAGCCGGTCCTGGCGGCCGGGGTACCGCACAGCGAGCACCTCGACGTCCTCCGGCAGCAGCGCGGACCAACCGTGGAACAACTGTGCCGTGCCGCCGGCGTGCGGGAAACACACCAGTCGGAGCCTGGGGTCCGCCGCGCGCCGGTGAACACGGAACCACTTCTTCGCGTCGGTCGCCGTCATCGCCGACGGATCCCGCGCAGGTACAGGGAGCCGAGCTTGGTGAGAAAGGCGGGAAGCTGCTCCACCGCCTTCGTGGATACGTATGCGGGCCGCTTGGTGTGGCGCCGGCGATCGGCCACGACGAGTTCGCAGGCACCGCCTTCCTGGATGAATTCCGGGGAATACAGGGGGGTTTCGGTCGCAGACATCCGACCTGCCTCCATCAGGGTGTCGTGATGGCCGATACGGCGCAGTCCGCCATGTCGCCGGTGGCGCGGCGGTCACATGCGAGAGGCCAGGCCGACGAACGGCCGCTGTATCCGCCGAAGACTCCATGGAAAAAGTCAACTTCGTCACGGAGGGACTTGAGCGGAAAGGAACGGGCTTACTCTGACCGGGACTTGGCAGCCTCGACCGGTTACGCAGACGAAAACGTGGCCGTGACATTGGGACGAGAGAGAATCACACGGAGAGTCGGCGGGCAGACTCAGTGCGCCTTGGCGGCGACCGAACCGTCGCTACGGGCCTTGCCGACGGGCTTGGCCTGGCGGCCGGTCCGCCCCTCGTGGGCCTTTTCCGCTACGGGCGCTGGTTTGGCGGCCGCTCCGGCCCGGCCCGCGGTGCCGTCCTCCGGGGCGCAAACGCCGTGTCCGGCTCCCGGTGTCGTCTGGGCTGCGAGCACCTCGGCAGTCGCCTCGGCAGCGAGATCGTGGATTCCTTCGCCGGCTTCATGGACGGCCCTCTTGACCTCGATTCCCAGGCCCACCGACGCTTTGACGACCCCTCGCACCAAGGGCTTTCCCAGCCTCTTCACCAGGGATGCCGCGATCAGACCGATCAGGAAAGGAGGTACTACAGGAGGCATGGCACAACATCCTTCTCTTCTGTCGAGGAGATGATGATTTGATGGACGCACTCCGCTTCAGCGGACCCGCAGACTCCATCACAGAGAGTATCCGAGGCCGGGTAAGCGGCTACCAATTTCCTGTGGCCTTCACTCATTCGAGTAGAGCGGCTTCCCCTGGAATTCTGTTCGGCCGTATGCCTCGTGCAGTTCTCTCGCCACCCGTCGGCGCAGGGCGGGAAACGGCAGTGTGCCGCCGGTCAGCACTGTCTCGTGGAAGGCGCGCACGTCGAACGCGGCGCCGGCGTCACGTTCGTATGCCGCCCGCAATGCCGTGAACTCCGCATGACCCGCCCGGTACGTCAGCGCCTGCCCCGGCAGATCGGTCGCGTAGCGCAGCAACTCGGTCGTGATCTGCGCTTCGGACTCGGCTGCCGCGTGGGCGCGCATGAAGGTGCGCGCCTCCTCCAGTGTCATCGTCCCGAGGTTGAGGCCGGTGTCGACGACGAGGCGCTGCGCGGTGAAGCGTTCATGAGCCAGGCGTCCGTACGCGTCCCACGGGTCGTCGTACAGTCCCATCTCCCAGGCGAGCCCTGCCGCGTACTCCGCCCAGCCCTCCTCGAACCCGCTGAAGGCCGTCAGTTCGCGGCGCAGGTCGGGCAGCGCGGTGTTCTCGGCCTGGCGGGCGAGGTGGAAGTGATGTCCGGGCGACAGCTCGTGGTAGATGAGCGCGGCCGCGCCGAGCAGTGACCGATGTGCCAGGTCCGAGGCGTTGTAGCGGTAGCGTCCCACCGGTTGCGTGGCGGTCGGCGGTTCGTAGTAGCCGAACGTCATCGACCCCTCCAGCGCCGGGTCGAGGCGGGCCACGCCGTAGGGGGCGCGGGGCAGGACCGCGAACCACTGCGGCAGCAGCGGTGTGAGGCGGTCGAGGTGTCCGCGGTAGCGGGCTTCGACCTCCTTCGGGGTGGCGGCGTACAGGCGCGGCTCGGTGGCGAGCCGTTCGTTGAACTCCTCCTCCGTCCCGGCGAAGCCGAGCGTGCCGCGCATCTCCCGCATCCGATCGCCGAGTTCGCGGCAGTGCTCCCGGCCGAGTTCGTGGAGGCGTTCGGGCGGTGTGTCGCCGGAGGTGTACGTCCTGACGAAGGCCCGGTACGCCGCCTCGCCTTCCGGGTAGCGGGCCCAGCCGACGGCCTGCGGCGCCCGCCGGAGGTAGTCCGGGTCGCCCACGAGGGCGACGAGGCGGTCGAACGCCGGCTCCAGTTCGGTGGCCACGAGCCGCTCCACCGTGTCGCGCAGGTGACCCCGGCTCGCCGCGTCGAGCCGGGTGAGCCGCCCGGCGTCCGCCCGGACGTACCGTGCCACCGACTCCCGCAGACGGGTGAGTGTGGTGCGGACACCGTTCAGGGCCGGAGCATGGACGCGAAAGCCCCGCTCCGCCTGCCCGGCGGCCTTGTGGCCGATCGTCGCGACGCAGCGGGCCAGGTCCCGTACGAGGGTCACGTACCGGTCCGCGTCGGCTCGGTGCTCGAAGCGGAACGGGCGGAAAACGGTGTCACCGTATTGCTGGAGGCGGAAGAGCTGGTACGGCGTGGCGGTGGGGGTGAGCCAGTGGAAACGTCCCGCCGCCTCCTCCTGTTCGGCCAGCGCACGAAGGAAGCCCGCCGTGTCGGCGGCGGGACCGGACGGTTCCGCCGGTCGCAGCGCGCCCAGCCGGCTCAGCACCCCGGCCGCGAACCCGGCGCGCTCGTCTGCCTCCGCGGCGGACACCCCCGACAGCGACTCGACCGGCAGCCCGCGGCGCGTGCGCAGCGACGGCTCGCGTGCGAGCAGGAAGTCCCAGTACGAGGTCGCGAGTCGGTCGATCTCTCGCTCCGTCGAGTCGTCCGGGGAGCGCCCTGGATTGATGACCATGTCACCAGTGTGCGCCTTGAGGTGACGCAGCGTCAGCAACAGGACCGTGAACCGCGCGCCGGGCGGCCTCACTCGGACGGGGGAAATAGTCCCGCATGTTCGCGTCCGGCCCGGGAAGCCCGGCCGGCGCCGTCGATCGCGATGGCACGATGAGCGGCATGCACCGCCGAACCGTGTCGTCTCCCGGGGCCCGGTCGGTCGTGGCGGCGGCCGGTGCCGTCGTGTCAGCCGTGCTGGCCGGATGCGGCGGCGACGTGTCGTCGACGCGCACTCCTGTGGTCGTGGGCGGCACCGTCACGATCGCCGCCGTCTCCGAGACCCCGAGCTTCGACCCGTACTCGCAGTTCGGCCTTTCACTGGCTCCTTATGCCTACGACTCATTGGTCGATGTGGCGCGGGACGGGCGTGTGGTGTCCGGTCTGGCCGAGAGATGGCAGGCGGGGGCCACTGCGGCGAGTTTCACCCTGCGCAAGGGGGTGACCTGCTCCGACGGCACGGCCCTGACGGCGTCCGGGGTGGCCCGGTCGCTTCGGTATGCCGGCGATCCCCGCAACCGGCTCATCGGTGCCCGGACCGCCCTGCCGGGTGTGCCGTTCACGGTGTCGGCCGACGACGCGGAGCGGACGGTGTCGGTGCGGACGGCATCGCCGTACAGCTTCATCGTGCGGACGGTCGGTCTGCTGCCCGTCGTCTGCCCCGCCGGACTGACGGATCCCGGCGCGCTGGAGAAGAGGTCGGAGGGCACCGGACCGTATGTGCTGAGCGGCTACACCTCAGGGGGTCCCTACCTCTTCACACGGCGCAAGGGTTACGCGTGGGGGCCGCGTGGAGCGGGAAACGCGGCTCCGGGGCAGCCGGAGCGGATCGTGGTGACGGTGGTTCCGCAGGAGTCCACCGTGGCGAATCTGCTGCTCACCGGCGGAGTGAACATCGCCATGGTGACCGGCCCGGACCGGGCGCGGCTGACCGGCCACGGTCTGGCGACCGTCCAGGTGCCGACCGTGGTGGGGCTGACCTTCTTCAACGAACGCTCCGGCCGGCCCTTGAGCGATCCTGCGCTGCGCCAGGCGCTGGTGGGGGCCCTGGACCGCAAGGGCCTGGCCAATGTGGCGATCGGTGGAGACGGTACGCCCGCGCGCCATCTCACCGCACCGGGCTCCCTCTGCCACTCCGACGTGGCCACGGGGAACCTGCCTTCCCACAGCGCCGTGCGGGCCCTGCACGCCGCGGGCTGGACGAAGAACGTGCGGGGCAGGCTGGTCAGACAGGGGCTGCCGCTGCGTCTGCGGCTGCTCAGCAGCGCCGACTTCGGCTCCACCCTTCCGTCGGTCGCCGAACTGATGGCCGTGACGTGGCAGGCCCTGGGCGTGGACGTCGACCTGGTCGGCGAGAGCCGCAACGCGGTGGTCCAGGCCATGTACGGAAGCGGCGACTTCGACGTCGTGGTCGGCAGCTCGCCGGGGCCGCCGCTGCCCGCGCAGCTCGTCCCGTACTTCTCCGGCCCGCCGTCATCAGGAGGACTGAACTTCGCGCGTGTCACCAACCCCGCGTACGACCGTCTCGTCGCCCGAGCCCTGCGTTCGCCGGGCTCGGCCAGCTGCGCGGACTGGAACAGGGCCGCCGCGGCGCTTCTCCGCTCGGCCGACGCGCTGCCCGTCGCCGACGGCACCAGCACGGTGTACGGCTACCGGACAACCTTCTCCGTCGCACCTGGCGGCCGGATCGTACCGACCAGCATCCGCCTGCACAGATAGCCCTGGCAGACGCACCGCGCGGCCGCCCGCCAGTCGAGGAGGTTTCCCATGAAGACCGTGTCCGCGCGGCTCGGTGCCCCGGCCCGGCACCACCCGTGGGTGGTGTTCTGCTGCCGGCGCGCGACACGGCTGGTCGTCTCGCTCTTCATCGTCGTCACCGCTTCCTTCGCGATGATCCGGCTGATTCCCGGGGACCCGGTCCGGGCCGCTCTGGGCGTGGACGCCCCGCCGGACCTGGTGGCAGCGAAGCGGCACGAACTCGGTCTGGACCGGAGCCTGCCGGAACAGTACTGGCAGCATCTCCCGCGTCTGACCCACGGCGACCTCGGGGTCTCGCTGGTGACCGGCGAGCCGGTGGCCGACCTGGTCGGGGCACGATTGCCGGCCACCCTGCTGCTCGCCGTCCTGGCCTTCGTCTGCGTACTCGTCGTCGCGCTCCCAGGGGGGCTGCTCGCCGCGGTGTGGACACACAGGGGGCGACGCCCACGGGTGGAACTGGCGTTCACCGCCACCACCTCGGTCCTGGCGGGCGTGCCGGACTTCGTCCTCGCGGCGGGTCTCACCGCAGGGCTGGCGGTCGCCCTGCGCATCCTTCCCGTCGCCGGCGACCTCGGTCCCCGGTCCTATGTGCTGCCCGTCCTTGCGCTGGCACTCGCTCCGACCGCGGTCCTGTTACGGATCGTACGGGTGGAGACGTTAAAGGTCCTCGACACGGACTATCTGCGCGCCGCCCGCGCGAAACGGCTGCCCGCCGTCCGGCTCCACCTGTGCCACGTGGCACCGAACGCGCTGACCGCGTCGCTGACGTTCGCGGGGAATCTGTTGCCGGCCCTGATCGCGGGGACCGTACTGGTCGAGAAGGTGTTCGCCTGGCCGGGCATCGGTTCGGCGATGGCACAGTCCGTGGCCGCGCAGGACTACGCGGTCGTCGAAGCGTCGGTTCTGGTGCTCGGCTCGTCGGTCCTCGTGGTGAACTTCCTGGTCGATCTGGCCCTCGCGCTGCTCGACCCCCGATCGGTCATCCGGAAGACGTGACCCGATGATGCCGTCCTCCTCCCTGTCCTCGCCGTGTGCTGCCCACGGCCGGTCTCGCGCTTCCCGGTCGCGCTGGGCCACCCCCATGGGCGTGATCACCCTGGTGATGCTCGGGTCGCTCGCCGTACTGGCCGTCGCCGGGGCGGTGCTGTGGGGGCAGCAGGCCGACCGGCCGGACCCGTCGGCGGTGCTACGCGCGCCCACCACAGGTCATCTGCTCGGCACGGACCGTCTAGGCCGTGACTTGCTCGCCTGGCTGCTCGCGGCGACCTGGCCCTCCCTGCTGTCGGCCGTCGCGGCCACGCTCCTCGGGGCGGTCGCCGGCATCACGCTCGGCGCGCTCACCGCCGAAGTGGGCGGGCGCGCCGCCCGCCTGCTGGGGGCGCTGATCAACCTTCTGCTGGCCTTCCCCGAGCTCCTCGTCGCGATGTTCCTCTCAGCCCTCTTCGGGGCGGGCGCGGGCGGTGCGGTGTTCGCACTCGCCGTCGCCTCCGCACCCGGCTTCGCGCGGATCACGCAGACCCTTGCCGCCCAGGTGGCCGGGACCGACTTCATGGCCGCGGCGCGGGTGCTGGGCCTGCGCCGTCACCGGCTCCTGCTGCGCCATGTCCTGCCCCACATCGCCGAACCGCTGATGCTCAACACCACGGTCGCCGCAGGCTCGGCGCTGGTGGCGCTGTCGGGACTGAGCTTCCTCGGACTGGGGGTGCAGCCCCCGTCGTACGACTGGGGGCTCCTGCTGAGCCAGGGGCTGGACCGCATCTACACCGAACCGCTGCCCGCCGTGGCGCCCGGCATCGCCATCGTCTACGCCGCCGTCGCGTTCCAGCTGCTCGGCGAGATGCTGGCCGGAGCCGCCGTACGGCAAGCCCACCGGCACCCGGGGGAAGAGCCTGTGGCGCACCCGGCACGCACCGACAGCCCGGCATCCGTTGGCCAGGTGCTGGAGGTGGAGGATCTGCGGGTCGTCCTTCCCACTGCGGACGGGGTGATCCGGCCCGTCCGCGGTGTCACCCTCACCCTGCAACGTGGTGAGATGGTCGGCCTGGTAGGCGAATCCGGGTCCGGCAAGTCGCTGACGGCGCTCGCCATCGCCGACCTGCTGCCGGACGGCGCCCGCGCGACCTGGGGTACGCACCGGTTCCTCGGTGCGGACGCCGACTCGCTGACCCGCGAGGAGCGACGCAGGCAACTGGCGACGGGAATGGCGTTGATCTTCCAGAACCCGGCGTCGGCCTTCAACCCGTCGCTGCGGATCGGAACGCAGATGACGGAGGCCGTGCGCACACACCGTGGCACCCCTCGTGCCGAGGCCGTCGAGCAGGCGCTGGCCCGGCTTCAGATGGTCGCGCTGCCCGCCGGACGCCGGCTCCTCCGGTCCCGCCCCTTCCAGCTCTCCGGCGGTCAGCGTCAGCGAGTGGCGATCGCCGCGGCTTCGATGATGCGCCCCGACCTCATCATCGCGGACGAACCGACGACAGCCCTGGACGTCACCGTGCAGCGGCAGATCCTGGACCTGCTCCGCCGGGTCCGGCACGACGACGCCACGGCGATCCTCTTCATCAGCCACGACATCGCCCTGGTATCCGATGCCTGTGACCGGGTTCTGGTCATGTACGGGGGAACGATCGTGGAGAACCTTCCTGCCCATGAACTGGCGGTCGGCGCACGGCATCCGTACACGCGGATGCTCGTCGCCTCGGTCCCGGACCTGGCCGCGGATCCCGACCACCCTCTGCACACCATCGAGGGAGGGCCGCCCGATCCGTACGGTTCGGCCCCGGGGTGCCCGTTCCATGACCGCTGTCCGCATCGGCTGGACCGGTGCGCGGTGGAGAGCCCGGTGCTGTCCCCGCTCGGCCCGGGGCACGAGGTCGCCTGCTGGCAGCCGCTGCCCTCGGCACCGTCCCGCGAGCCGCGTGAGACCGAGGAGGCGCAGAAGTGAGCACAGGGCCGGGGCTGGTGCTGCACGACGTCACCGTTCGCCATCAGGGACCGCTCGGGCCGATCACGGCAGTGGACGGCGTGTCGCTGGACGTTCCCCAGGGCACGACGGTCGGCCTGGTGGGCGAGTCCGGGTCGGGAAAGTCCACTCTGGCACGAGCGGTCGTCGGGCTGGACCCCCCGTGCGCCGGGCGGATCACCGTCGGAGGGTGGGAGTACGTCGGGCGCCGGGTGGCCGACCGGCGCCGGCTGGGGGAACGGGTCCAACTGGTGTTCCAGGACCCGGACACGGCGCTGGACCCCCGCATAACGGTCCGTCAGTCGCTTGCCGAATCGGCCGGGGCCTTCGTCCGGCTGAACCGCCGTAGCCGCGAAGAGCGCATCGGCGGACTGCTGGAACTCGTCGGTCTCGACACCGGCTGCGCCGACCGGCTGCCGCGGCAGCTCTCGGGCGGCCAGCGCCAACGCGTCGCCGTCGCCCGCGCGCTCGCCGTCGATCCGGCGGTGCTCATCGCCGACGAGGTCACCTCGGCTCTCGACGTGTCGGTCCGGGCGGCACTGCTCACCATGCTCCGGGATCTGCAGCGGCGCATGGGCTTCGCCATGCTGTTCATCAGCCATGACCTCGCCGCCGTCCGCCATGTGTCGGACGCCGTCGCCGTGATGTACCTCGGTCGGATCGTGGAGATCGCCTCCACCGAGAGCCTGCTGCGCGGCCCACGGCATCCCTACACCCGAACACTGCTGTCCGCCGTGCCGAGTCTGCACGCCGGGAGACGCCCGGCCGGGGAACCCCTTCTCACCGGTGAGGTGCCCGACCCCGCGTCGCCGCCGACCGGATGCCGCTTCCATCCCCGCTGCCCCGTCGGGCCGGACCGACATCCCGGACGGGACGTCTGCGCCGCACGGGACCCACAGCCGGACGCGGCCGGGCAGCCGCATCGCGCAGCCTGCCACTTCCCATACCGCACCGACGACCGCCCGCCCCAGACCCGTCACGTTCCCCCGGACGACAACGGTGACCGGACTCCGCGAACCCCCGAGGACCCGCCGTCATGACGGCCGGGGAAGCGGACACGCATCCGTCCGGCGCGGACGCGGTCGTCGTGGGAGCCGGTCTGATCGGTGCCGCGGTGGCACGGGAACCGGCGCACACCGGTGGGCGTGTCGTGGTCGTCGACAAGTCCGGCGGCGTCGGCCACGGATCCACCAGCGCGTCGAGCGCGATCATCCGTTTCAACTACTCGACCTGGGACGGTGTCGCCACCGCAGGGGAATCCCAGCACTGCTGGACACGCTGGGCGGAGCACCTGGGCACCGTGCGCGGCCCTGGTCTGGCGGCGTTCCGACGGAACGGAGCGATGCTCCTCGACGCGCCGGGCTCCGGAACATCGGAGGTCGTCGCGCTGTTCGAGCGTGCCGGTGTGCCGTGCGAGCGCTGGGACGCCGCGACGCCGCGCAGCCGGATCCCCGGTATCGACGCGGGACGCCACGGGCCTCCCAGGTCCCTGCTCGACGATGCCTTCTTCTCCCCCCGAAGGTGAACTCGGCGCACTGTTCACACCCGACGCGGGCTTCGTCGACAACCCACAGCTCGCGGCACAGAACCTCGCGGACGCGGCGGCCCGCCTCGGAGCGCGCTTCCTCTTCCACCGTACGGTCGTCGGTGTCCTACGTCGCGAGGACCGGGGGGCCGGCACCCTGTTCGCCGACGGCACTGCGATCACCGCACCGGTGGTGGTCAACGTCGCCGGGCCCTGGTCGGGAGCGTTCAACCGGTTGGCCGGAGTCGGGCCGAGCTCACCGTCGGAGTGCGCCCACTGCGCCAGGAAGTGCACCAGGTGGCCGCACCGGTCTGCCAGGGCGACACCAACTCGTCGGGCCCGGGCAGTGCCGAGACCACGCTCGGCCCGATGTCGGCCTCGGGACCTATCTGTGCCCCTCCGGCGGACACCTCCTCATCAGCAGTACGGTGCCCGCCTGCGACCCCAGGGAGCGGCTCGACGATCCCGACAAGTGCAACCAGTTCAAGAACGCTCCCCTGGCGGGCAGGTTCCTCGCCAACCTGGTCGACCGTGTCGAGGCCGGCCACGACCACGACCGCGATCCGCTGCGGTACACGGGGGAACACACCGGCGTCGTCGTCGGCCTGGGTGCTCTCTCCCGCAGGCGGCCCCTGGCCGAGGGTGCTGCCTCTCGAACCGTCATGGGCTGACGTCCGGCCATCAGCGCCCGTCCACCACGCCGGTGCCGTCCGGCAGTTGATGTGCGGGACGACACCGGCCTCATTGATCCGGAAGCGGCTACCAGCGGCCACGTGCCGACGCCGAGCCGAGCTTGGAACTCAGCACCGACAGGAATACCGGGAGCCTGGCCACCGCGGATTCGGGAACCGGGGTGACCTGGACCGTGTCCCGGACCACGTCCTGCACCACGAGTTTGTAGGTGCCGTCTTCCTCGACGAGTTCGGCGGCGTAGAGCAGTGTTTCCACCAGGGGTCCTTCGGTCGTGTCGTGCGGCGGGGTCAGGCGCCGTTGAGCCAGGTGTTCCATGCCTTGGTGGCAAGCTCTTCGTCCGCGTCCTCGGCGAACAGGTGGTGGCCCAGCCAGATCGGCCAGTTCCAGGAGCTGCCGTTGAAGAACCGGTACAGCGCGTCCGGACCTCGCAGGCCGGCGAAGTCGGGGCTCAGCCAGTCCACGACCACCTCCGTCGGACCGCCGTCCGTACCTGGGAGGTCGAGCGACAACCGGTCGCCGACGGCCGCGTCGTCATCAAGACCGAGGCGCCGGCGCAGGGCGGCGAAGTCGGCGGGGTCGTCGGTGCACTCGCCACGGGCGGCCTTGACGTAGACGGCGGGGCGGCCGGCGAAGTGCCTCAGGTACTCGGGGAGGGAGTGCTGGTAGAAGTCGACGTGCTTCTCGGCCGCGTCCGCCTTCGTGTCCCAGTTCCAGGTGTCGTCCACGACGCCCGTGTGTACCCAGTGGATTCCCATCCGCAGGTGGCTCGCGCCGCCGTCGGCCGGCTCGATGCGGTAGGTGAGCGTGTTGGAGAACCCGCCGTCCTGGGTCGCCCGAACCGCGAAGTGGCGCGGCGGCTCCCACGCCACGACGGTGCTGTCGCCGCGCGTGGCCTTTCCGCCGACGCGCGGCTCGACCTCCATCGGGTAGAGCCAGCCGAGGTTGCCGGCACCGGTGGCGACCGCGTCCCAGACCTGTTCGGGCGGGGCGGGCAGGTCCTGTTCCCGGCGGACCTCGAGCTCTCGGGCCATGGTCACTTCTCCTTCGTCGTCGTTCATGGGTCAGTAGGTGAGCGGAAGCGCGGTGAGCCGCCGTTGCAGCGGGTTGGGCCGCCAGTCGAGGCCCGCGCCGTCGGCCAGCCGCAGGTTCGGGAGCCGACGGACCAGCGTGCCGACGGCCACCTCCGCCTGGAGCTTGGCCAGCGGGCCGCCGAGGCAGAAGTGCGGGCCGTTGCCGAAGCTGAGGTGCCGGTTGCCGGGGCGGGTCAGGTCGAGGCGGTCGGGGTCATCGAAGCGCTCGGGGTCACGGTTGGTCGCCGCGAGGAACAGATACACCAGCTCGCCCTCGTGCAGTGTCCGCCCGCCGATCTCCACGTCCTCGGCGACGACCCGGACGATCGCCTGGGTCGGCGTGTCGTAGCGGGCGAGTTCCTCGACGGCGGTGCGGACCAGCGCCGGGTCGGCGCGCAGCCGGGCCAGTTGTCCGGGGTGGCGCAGCAGGGCGAGCATGCCGTTGCCGACCAGATGGGTGGTGGTCTCGTCGCCGGCGGTGATCAGGACGAAGCAGGTGGACAGCAGCTCGGAGTCGGTGAGCCGGTCGTCCTGCGCCTGGGTGGCGACCAGGGCGCTGATGAGGTCGTCGCCGGGGTCGGCCCGGCGACGGCGGACGAGCCGGGCGAGGTATTCCTCGTACTGCTCGATCGCCGCCTCGGATTTGTCGATGTCCTCGCTCAGCCGGCCGAAGCGCTGGAACCAGGTCTTGACCTGCGGGAGGTCCTCGGACGGGATGCCGAAGAGCTCGCAGACGACGGACAGCGGCAGCGGGGAGGCGACCGCCTCGATCAGGTCCATGGCCGGCCCGGCCGCGACCGCCTCGTCGATGAGCCGGTCGACGATCCGCTGGATTCCGTCGCGCAGGGCTTCGACGCGCCGGGCGGTGAAAGCCCGGTTGGCCAGCTTGCGCAGCCGGGCGTGGTCCGGCGGGTCGGTGTTGCTCATCACCCGGCCGAGCCGGTCGGTGAGCCGGCTGAAGGCCTTGAGGTCGCCGCCGAGCGCGCTGTAGGCGCGGGTCATCCGGTCCCGGTCGCTGGACAGCCGCAGGTCGCTCAGGGCCGCCTCGACGTCGGCGTACCTGGTCAGGTACCAGATGCCCTGGGCGCTGCGGTGGACCGGGTCCTCGCGGCGCATGCGGGCGTAGAACGGGTACGGGTCCCGTCGGGCCTCGGGCGTGAGCAGGGCCGCGGCGAGGTCGTCGGACCGGGCGAGGCCCGCGCTGTCGCGGGCCTCGTCGGTGGTTTCGGTCAGGTGCACTACGAGCCGCGCTACCGCTGGGCGTTCATGGCGTCGGCGAGGCTCTTGGGCCGCATGTCGGTCCAGGACCGCTCGACGTACTCCAGGCAGGCGGCATGGGTGTCGGGGCCGTGGGCGACGCTCCAGCCGTCGGGGACGTCCGCGAACTGCGGCCACAGTGAGTGCTGGTTCTCGTCGTTGGTGAGCACGAGGAAGGTGCCGTCCTGGTCCTCGAACGGGTTGGTCATGGGTCAGTCCTCCTGGTGGGAAAGGGTGGTGTCACCGGTGGCCTCGGCGAGGCGGGCGGCCAGGATCGGTCCGATCTGGGCCAGCGAGCCGACTTCGGTCATCCGGTTGTGCCGGGTGGTGATCTCGTGCGATTCGATCCGGCCCGCGATGTACGGGCGCCAGGTCGCGGGCCCGGCGTCGTCCCCGTCGCGGTCGACCGTCGAGTTGAACAGCAGCAGGTCGCCGTCGAACCCGACGGGGACGAAGTCGACCGCCAGCCTCGCGTTGTTGATCATGATGTGGACGATGACCTCGATCTGCTGCTCCGTCAGGCCTTGCAGCGCGCTGCCCCGCCGGTTCAGGACCTCGGCGACCTCGGCGTAGGTCAGCTCCCGGTCGCCCAGCTCGTCCGGGTCGACGTCGAGCACACCGACGAGCACGTCCCGCTCGGTGGGCACGGGCATTTCCTCGAACTGCACGTCCTTCACCGGATAGGCGTCGAGGATGGCAAGCAGCGCGGTCCGCTCGCCGCGCGCCTGCAGCTCGCAGGCGGTCGCGTGGGCGATCAGCCCGCCGGCCGACCAGCCGAGCAGCAGGTACGGACCCTCGGGCTGGATCTTTCGGATCTGGTCGGCGTAGTCGGCCGCCATCTCCTCGAAGGACGTCGGCAGGGGTTCGGGGCGCCCGAGGCCGCGCGCCTGGATCGCGTAGACCGGGTGCTGGGGACCGATGTGGTTCAGGAGCCCGCTGTACGACCAGCTGATGCCGCCGCCGGGGTGGATGCAGAACAGCGGCGTGCCGGTCCCGGTCGAACGCAGCGGCAGCACCACGTCCAACGCGTCGGCGGGGTCGTCCATGACCAGGCGCTCGGTGAGACCGGCCACGGTCGGCGCCTCGAACAGCATGCGCAGGCCGAGCTCCAGGCCGAGGGTCTCGCGGACGCGGGAGGCCAGGCGGGCGGCCAGCAGCGAGTGCCCGCCCAGATCGAAGAAGTTGTCGTCGATGTGCACCTGTTCCCGGCCGAGGACCTCGGCGAAGAGGCCGCACAGCAGCTGCTCCCGCGGCGTCCGGGGGCCGCGTCCGGTGCCCTGCGCCCCGTACTCGGGGGCGGGCAGGGTGGCTCGGTCCAGCTTGCCGTTGGCGGTCAACGGCAGCATGTCCAGCGTGACGAACGCCGACGGCACCATGTAGTCGGGCAGTTCACGGCGCAGTCGTCCGGAGAGTTCGCCCGTCTCGGGCGTGCCGTCGGGGCCGGGCACCAGGTAGGCGACGAGCCGCTTGTCGCCGGGCCGGTCCTCGCGGGCGACGACGGCCGCCTGGGCGACGCCCGGGCAGCTCGCGAGGATCGCCTCGATCTCGCCGGGCTCGATCCGCAGGCCGCGGAGCTTGACCTGGTGGTCCGTCCGTCCGGCGAACTCCAGTGTGCCGTCGGCCTGCCACCACGCCAGGTCGCCGGTGCGGTACATCCGGCTCCCGTGCCGCCCGTACGGGTCGGCTGTGAAGCGCTCCGCCGTCAGGCCGGGTCGGCCGAGGTAGCCGCGGGCCACGCCCGTCCCCGCGAGGTACAGCTCGCCGACCATGCCCGTGGGCACCGGCCGCAGGCTGTCGTCGAGCACGTAGGCGCGCATGTTCGCCATCGGTCCGCCGATCGGCACGGTCGCGGCGTGCTCGGGGAGGCTGTGCACCGGATGGCGGGTGGCCAGGGTCGTGGCCTCGGTGGGCCCGTAGCCGTTGACCACCTCGATGCCGGGGCAGGCTTCCAGCACCCGGGCGACGGCGGCCGGGGAGACCACGTCACCGCCCGTCCACACCTCGCGCACCCCCGCGAGCAGGGCCGGTCGCTCCTCGGCGACCAGGCGGAACAGGCCGGCCGTCAGCCACAGTCCGGTCACCCCGTGTGTGCTGATCGTGTGCTGCAGCAGGTCGAGGTCGAGCCGCTCGGGCGGCGCGACCACGACCCGGCCGCCGTTGAGCAGCGGCACCCACAGCTCGTAGGTCGAGAGGTCGAAGGCGGTCGGGGAGTGCATCAGCACCCGCTCGTGTCCGCCGCCGCGGTATTCGGGGGTGAGCGCGAGGCCCACCACGTCGCGGTGGGTGACGGCCACGCCCTTCGGCCGGCCGGTCGAGCCGGAGGTGTACATCACGTACGCCAACTGCCGCTGGTCGCAGCGCACTTCGATGTCGGACGAGTCGGGCTCGCTCTCGATCGACGCGGTCAGCACGTCCCCTGTGAGTACCAGGGCGGCCCCGGCCTCCTGGAGGATCAGGTCGATCCGGGACTGCGGGAAGCGCGAGTCGAGGGGCGCATAGGCGCCGCCCGCCTTGATGATCGCCAGGAGCGCCACGACGAGGTCCGCCGAGCGGTCCAACAGCACCGCGACCGGTGTCTCCGGCCGTACGCCCTGGCGGATCAGGGCCCGTGCGAGGCGGTTGGACCGCTGGTCGAGTTCCCGGTAGGTCAGCTCGGTGGCGCCCGCCACGACGGCCACCTCGTCCGGGGTGGCGCGTACCTGGCGGGCGAACAGCTCCGGCAGCGCGGCCTCGGGCAGCTCGACCGCGGCGCCGGTGGAGTCGGACAGCAGCCGTCGGCGTTCCTCGCCCGACATGATGTCGATCCGGCTGATCGGCCGGCCGGGGTCGGCGACCGCTGCGCGCAGCAGCCGTGCCCAGCGCTCGAACAGCAGCTCCACGGTGGCCGGGTCGAACAGGTCGGTGGCGTACTCCACCGCGCCGACCAGTCCGTCGGGGCTGGGGGCACCTCCCGGGCCGCTAGGCCCAGGGGGACCGTCCTGACGGAACTGCTCGGCCAGGCTGAACGTCAGGTCGACCCGCGAGGTCCCGGTCGACGCCTCCAGGTGGCCGGTCTCCAGACCCGGCAGCCCGAACTCGCCCACCGGCGCGTTCTGCAGGGCCAGCATGATCTGGAACAGCGGGTGGTGCGACAGCGAGCGGGCCGGGTTGACCACCTCGACCAGGTACTCGAACGGCACGTCCTGGTGGTCGTACGCGGCGAGCGCCTTCTGCCGCACCCGGCCGAGCAGTTCGGCGAAGCCGGGATCGCCGCTCGTGTCGGTGCGCAGCACCAGAGTGTTGACGAAGAAGCCGACGAGGTCGTCCAGCGCCTGGTCGGTACGGCCGGCGATCGGACTGCCCACGGGGATGTCCGTACCGGCACCGAGCCGGGTGAGCAGCGCGGCAAGACCGGCCTGGAGCACCATGAACATGCTGGCGCCCCGCGCGGCGGCCAGATCTCGCAGTGCCTGGTGCAGTTCGGGGTCCAGCCGGACCACGACCCGGCTGCCCCGCTGGGAGGCCACCGGCGGCCGGGGCCGGTCGGCGGGCAGCTGCACCTGCTGCGGAATGCCCGCCAACTCGTCCTTCCAGTAGGCCAGTTGCCGGGCGAACAAGCTGTCCGGGTCGGCGGTGTCGCCGAGCAGGTCGCGTTGCCAGCAGGTGTAGTCGGCGTACTGCACCGGCAGCGGGGACCACTGCGGCTCCTCGCCCCGGCAGCGCGCCGTGTAAGCGGCCGCGAGGTCGCCGGAGAGCGGCCCCATCGACCAGCCGTCGGCGGCGATGTGGTGGACCACGACCAGCAGCACGTGCCGGTCGGGCGCGAGCACGTACAGCTCCGCCCGGACCGGCGGCTCCGCCGCCAGGTCGAAGCCTCGCCGGGCCGTCTGCGCCAGCCGCTCGGTCAGCCGGCTCTCGTCGAGCTCGACCACCGGCAGCTCCGGGTGCGCCTGTGAAGCACTCAGCACGACCTGGTACGGCACACCGTCCGTCTCGCGGAAGACCGTCCGCAGGCTCTCGTGCCGGGCGATCACGTCCGCGAGCGCGGCGTGCAGGGCCGGGCGGTCGAGTTCGCCGGTCAGGCTCAGTGCGAGCGGCATGTTGTAGGTGGCGCTCGGACCGTCCATCCGGTGCAGGAACCACAGGCGGCGTTGGGCGAAGGACAGCGGGACCTTCCCCCAGCCTTCGGCCGGGGGTGCCCCCATGGGTCGCGGCCGGGCGGTCAGCGTGGGCCGCGCCGTGCCGGAGCCGTCGAGGCGGGCCGCCAGTCCGGCCACGGTCGGCGTCTCGAACAGCGTCCGGACTTCGAGCTCCGCGCCGAGGGTCGCCCGGACGCGGGAGGCCAGACGGGTCGCCAGCAGTGAGTGTCCGCCCAGGTCGAAGAAGCTGTCCTCGACGCCGACCTGGGCCAGGCCGAGCACCTCGGCGAACAGCTCGGCGAGGAGCTGTTCCTGGGGGGGGCGCGGCGCCCGCCCGGCTCCGGCCGGGCCGAGGTCGGGCGCGGGCAGCGCGCGGCGGTCGAGCTTGCCGCTGGCCGTCAGCGGCAACGTCTCCAGCGCCACGAACGCCGACGGGATCAGGTAGTCGGGCAGTCGCCCGCGCAGCCATTCGCGGAGTTCGCCGATGAGGGCGCCGGTGCCCCGGCTACCGGTCGGACGGTTGGTCAGCGACGAAAGCGACGTGCCGGCGGTCCGGGCCGACCGGTACGGCTCGGCCGGGGAGCCGTGATGCGCCCGCGGGCCGGTGAAGACGACGTCCAGGGCGTCGGCCGCGGTGGCCGACCAGGTGACGCCCACCCAGCGATCGAACTCCAGCCCGATGGCCCGGAAGTCCTCCGGGTCGGGGAGTTCGCTCTCTTCCGGTCCGTGCGGCCGCTCCAGCAGCCCGGCGAGCGAGCCGTCACCGTTCTGCAGTGCCCGGGAAAGGGCGACCTCGCGCAGCACCCGACGGTTCGGCACTCCGGTGATCCGCAGCACGTCCGCGGTCGGCTGGGCGAGGAGTTCGCGCAGCTCGGCCAGTCCCGCGACCTGCCGCCCCCACTCCAGGTCGACCGTCCGGGCCGGGGCCACCGGGGCGACCGGGGCCTTGTGCAGCGTCACGTCGTAGCGGTAGCGGGTCAGTTCGTTGTGGTGGCGGCCGCGCTTGACCTCCACGGCCACCGCGCCGATGTCCGTGACGTGCTCCCGCAGGACGGTGAAGAACTCCGGGTCGATCAGGAGTTCCTTCTCCACCCTGACGGCCTGATCCACCGCGCGGCGCATCGCCGCGAGGTCGCCGTCGGCACCGGTGCGGTGCAGCTGGACCGCGGTGGCCAGCGGGCGCAGCAGCCGCAGGTTGCGGACGTCGCCGACGAAGAGCGTGCCGCCGGGGGTGAGCAGCCGCATCAGCTTCCCGATCACGTCCTCGAGGTAGTCGGCGGACGGGAAGTACTGCACCACCGAGTTGATCACGATGGTGTCGAACCACCCGGCCGGCAGACCGTCGGTGTCGTGCGCCGGGCGGGTCTGCAGCACCACACGCTCGGCCAGGTCGTCCTGCCGGGCGACTTGTACGGTCAGCGCGTCGACTGCCGTGGGGGAGAAGTCCGTCGCCCAGTAGGCCTCGCAGTGCGGTGCGACCTGCGAGAGCAGCAGTCCGGTGCCTACGCCGACCTCCAGCACACGGCGGGGGCGCAGGGCCAGGATGCGGGCCACGGTGGCGTCCCGCCACTCCCGCATCTGCTCGACGGGGATGGGGCTCGCGTCGTAACTGCTGTTCCAGCCGACGAAGTTCTGGCCGAACTCGGCTTCCTCAGGGGTGATGGGCAGGGCGTCGTAGATGTCCTGCCACTCGCCCACGTGGTCCGCTTCCAGGCCACTGTCCCGGGCCTCCTCCTGGCGCGGGACGACGTAGCCGACGAGCCGGTCGTCCTGGGCGAGGACAGCGGCCCGGGCGACGGCGGGATGCTCGGCCAGGGCGGCCTCGACCTCGCCGGGCTCGACCCGGAAGCCACGCACCTTCACCTGGTCGTCGGCACGGCCGACGTACTCCAGCTCGCCTTCCCCAGCCTCCGGCCGGGGGGACCCCAAGCGCCAGCGCACCAGGTCTCCGGTGCGGTACATGCGCTCGCCGACCCCGAACGGGCAGGCGACGAACCGTCCGGCCGTCAGGTCCGGCCGGTTCAGGTAGCCGCGCGCCAGTCCCGCGCCCGCGACGTACAGCTCCCCCGCCACGCCCGTCGGCACCGGCCGCAGCCGCTCGTCCAGCACATACACCCGGGCACCCACGATCGGACGGCCGATCGACGGCACGCCCGCTCCCGGGGACAGCGGGTCGCTCATGGTCGCGCACACCGTGGTCTCGGTCGGACCGTACGCGTTGATCATCCGCCGGCCCGGCGCCCAACGGTCCACCAGCTCCGGCGGGCAAGCCTCACCCGCCACCACCAGCGTCGATACGTCCACCGAGCCCTCCGGCACGGCGGCCAGGACGGACGGGGGCACGGTCACGTGGGTGACCGCGAGGTCCCGGTCGGTCAGCGCGGCGACCGGGTCCGCCGTCGGGGGCAGCACCAGGGCCGCGCCGCACAGCAGCGCGGTGTAGATCTCCGACACCGAGGCGTCGAAACTGGGCGAGGCGAACTGGAGCACCCGGCTGTCGGGATCGATCGCGAAGCGCTCGATCTGTCCGGCGACCAGGCTCGCGACGCCACCGTGGCCGACCACGACGCCCTTGGGGCGGCCGGTCGAACCCGAGGTGTAGATCACGTAGGCCGGATGCCGGACATCGAGCGCGACCACGGGGTCGGTCTCCGGCCATGCGGACACCTCGGTCACCAGCGCCGGGTCGTCGACCATCAGTGCCGGCCGGGCGTCCGCCAGCATGTACGCGATCCGCGTCTGCGGGTACGCCGGATCCACGGGCAGGTAGGCGGCCCCGGCCTTCAGCACGCCCAGGACGGCCACCACGGACTCCACCGAGCGCGGCAATGCCACGGCCACGGTCTGCTCCGGCCCGACGCCCCGGGCAATCAGGGCGTGCGCGAACCGATTGGCCCGGGCGTTGAGTTGACGGTACGTCAATTCGGCTTTGCCACACACCAGCGCGACCGCGTCCGGGGTCACCACGACCTGTGCCGCGAACGCCTGCGGCACCGGAACGGCGTCCACCTCGCGGACGGTCGCGTTGCCCTGCTCCAGCAGACGGTGCCGCTCGTCGGCGTCGAGGAGCTCGATCCGTCCGATCGACCGGTCCGGGTCGGCGGTGACCGCCTCCAACAATCGCGTCCAGCGCCTGGCGAGCGCTTCGACCGTCGAGCGGTCGAACAGGTCGGTGGCGTACTCCACCGCGCCGACGATCCCCGCCGGGCTGCCGTCCGGAGCGAACTGTTCGACGAGGCTCACACCTAGGTCGAACTTGGCGGTTCCGGTGGCCACCGCGTAGGTGGCCACGTCCAGGCCGGGCAGGGAGAACCGGCCCATCGGAGCGTTCTGCACGGCCAGGACGGTCTGGAACAGCGGATGATGGGACAGCGATCGGGACGGGTTGAGTGCCTCCACCAGGTGCTCGAAGGGCACGTCCTGGTGCGCGTACGCCGACAGCGCCGTCTCCCGCACCCGGCCCAGCAGCTCGGCGAAACTCGGGTCACCGCTCGTGTCGGTGCGCAGCACCAGCGTGTTCACGAAGAACCCGACCAGATCGTCCAGCGCCTCGTCGGTACGCCCCGCGATCGGAGACCCGATCGGGATGTCCGTGCCCGCGCCCAGCCGCGTGTACAGCGCCGCCAGCGCCGCCTGCAGCACCATGAACAGGCTCGCACCGGACTTTCGGGCCAACTCCGCCAGTGCCGCGTGCAGTTCGGGGCTCAGCTCCAGGCCTACGTGGTCCCCGCGCCAGCCGGCGACGGCCGGCCTCGGCCGGTCGGCGGGCAGCTGGAGCAGCTCCGGCAGGTCGGACAGCTGACGCTTCCAGTAGGCGAGCTGCTCGGCGAACCGGCTCTCCGGATCGGCGGCGTCGCCGAGCAGGTCACGCTGCCACAGCGTGTAGTCCGCGTACTGCACCGGCAGGACCGGCCGCTGCGGCGCGCGGCCCTCGCACCGGGCGACGTACGCCTCGGCCAGGTCGCGTGCCAGCGGGCCGGTGGACCAGCCGTCACCGGCGATGTGGTGCATCACCAGCAGCAGCACGTGCTCGTCCGGCGCGAGTACGAACAGCCCCGCCCGCAGTGGCGCTTCGGCCTCCAGGTCGAAGGGCTGTCGCGCGAACTCGGCGAGCCGCTCGAAGAGTTCGGCCTCCGACACCTCGGTCCGCCGTGCCCGGGGCCGGGCCTCGGCCGGGTCCAGGACGAGCTGGCAGGGTACGCCGTCGACCTCCGGGAAGACCGTCCGCAGGCTTTCGTGCCGGGCCACCACGTCGGCCAGCGCCTCGTCCAGCGCCGCCCGGTCGAGCGTCCCGGTCAGTCGGAGCGCCAGCGGGATGTGATAGGTCGCGGCGGTGCCGTCCATGCGGTGCAGGAACCAGAGCCGACGCTGGGCGAAGGACAGCGGCACCGTCTCCGGCCGCTCGTGCGTGGTCAGTGCCGGGCGTACGCGGCCGGCCCCGGCCAGCACCTCGGCCAGGCCGGCCACGGTGGGCGCCTGGAACAGCGCGCGCAGCCCCAGCTCCACTCCGAGCACCGAACGCACCCGCGCGGCCAGCCGGGTGGCGAGCAGGGAGTGCCCGCCCAGGTCGAAGAAGCCGTCGTCGAGCCCGACCCGCGGCACGCCGAGAACCTCGGCGAACAACTCGCACAGGATCTGCTCCTGCGGGGTGCGCGGCGCCCGCCCGACCTCGGCCGAGCCGCGATCGGGAGCGGGCAGCGCCGCCCGGTCCAGTTTCCCGCTCGGCGTCAGCGGCAGCACGTCCAGCACCACGAAGACAGCCGGTACCAGGTAGTCGGGCAGCCGGTCCCGCAGGTACGCCGCCAGCTCCGCGGGACGTACGACCGTGCCGGGACGGGCCGCGACGTAGCCGATGAGCCGGTCGTCCCGGGCGAGCACGGCGGCCTGGGCGACACCCTGGTGCTCGGCCAGCGCCGCCTCGACCTCGCCGGGCTCGACCCGGAACCCGCGCACCTTCACCTGGTCGTCGGCACGGCCGACGTACTCCAGCTCGCCTCCCCCAGCCTCCGGCCCGGGGGACCCCCAGCCCAGCCGGCGCACCACGTCCCCGGTGCGGTACATTCGCGCACCCGCCGGGCCGAACGGGCAGGCAACGAACCGTCCGGCTGTCAGCCCGGGCCGGTTCAGGTACCCGCGCGCCAGACCAGGGCCGGCGACGTACAACTCCCCCGCCACCCCCGGCGGCACGATGCGCAGCCGCTCGTCGAGGACGTATGCCCGGAAGCCCGCGACCGATCGGCCGATCGGCGGTACACCGCGCCCCGGGGACAGCGGGTCGCTCATGGTCGCGCACACCGTGGTCTCGGTCGGACCGTACGCGTTGATCATCCGCCGGCCCGGCGCCCACCGGGCCACCAGCTCCGGCGTGCAGGCCTCACCGGCCACCACCAAGGTGGTGGCCGTGAGGTCGGCGCTCTCCAGCGCGGCCAGCGCCGAGGGCGGAAGCGTCACGTGGGTGACGTCGAGCCGGCGGTCCGCCAGGGCCTCCAGCGGGGCCTCGGACGAGGCCAGGACCAGGGTGGCGCCGGTGAGCACGGCACCGCACAGATCCCAGAAGGACGCGTCGAAGCTGGGCGAGGCGAACTGGAGAACCCGGCTGCCCGGCGCCACGCCGAGCCTCTCGACCTGCGCCGCGACCAGGCCCGACACGCCGGTGTGACTCACCATGACGCCCTTCGGCCGGCCGGTCGAGCCCGATGTGTAGATCACGTAGGCCGGGTGCCGGGCGTCCACCACGACACCCGGATCGGTCTCCGGCCGACCGGAGGTCTCGATCACCAGTGCCGGGTCGTCGACCACCACGGCCGGCCGCGCGTCGTCCAGCATGAACGCGATCCGCGCCTGCGGGTACGCCGGATCCACCGGCAGGTACGCGGCCCCGGCCTTCATCACACCCAGGACCGCCACCACAGACTCCACCGAGCGCGGCAACGCCACCGCCACGACCTGCTCCGGACTGACACCCCGGGCGATCAGCGCGTGCGCGAACCGGTTCGCCCTGGCGTCGAGTTGACGGTATGTCAGCTCCACATCACCGCAGACGAGCGCGACCGCGTCCGGCGTCGCCGCCACCTGCTCCGTGAACAGCTCCGGCAGGCTCACCCCGGCCGCCCCGCCCTGGACCGCCGGCAGCAGCTCGCAGCGCTCCTCTGCGGACAGCAGGTCGATCCCGCCGATCGGCCGGTCGGGCGCGGCGGCGACCGCGGCCAGCAGCCTGGTCCAGCGGGCGACCAGGGCCTCGACCGTCGAGCGGTCGAACAGGTCGGTGCTGTACTCGACCGCACCGCCGATCCCGGCCGGCGCGCCGTCGGGCCCGTGTTCCTCCGCGAACCCGAAGGTCAGGTCGAGCCGGGCGGTCCCGGTGAGCACGGTCACCCCGGAGACCTGGAGACCCGGCAGTTCGAAGTCACCGCCCGGCGCGTTCTGCACGACCAGCCCGGTCTGGAACAGCGGATGATGGGACAGCGATCGGGACGGGTTGAGTGCCTCCACCAGGTGCTCGAAGGGCACGTCCTGGTGCGCGTACGCCGACAGCGCCGTCTCCCGCACCCGGCCCAGCAGCTCGGCGAACGTCGGGTCACCGCTCGTGTCGGTGCGCAGCACCAGCGTGTTGATGAAGAACCCGACCAGATCGTCCAGCGCCTCGTCGGTACGCCCCGCGATCGGAGACCCGATCGGGATGTCCGTGCCCGCGCCCAGCCGCGTGTACAGCGCCGCCAGCGCCGCCTGCAGCACCATGAACAGAGTGGCACCCGAGCGTCGCGCCAACTCCAGCAGTGCCGTGTGCAGTTCGGCATCGATCCGGAGTTCCAGCAGGTCACCGCCGTACGACATGGTGGCCTGGCGCGGTCGGTCGGCAGGCAACTGCAGCTGCTCGGGCAGCCCGGCCAGCGCCTCGGTCCAGTACGTGACCTGGCGGGCGAACACGCTGTCCGTGTCGTGCTCGTCGCCGAGGATCTCGTGCTGCCACAGGGTGTAGTCGCCGTAGGTGACCGGCAGCGGCGGCCATGCCGGAGCCCCACCACCCTGCCGGGTGGTGTAGGCGGTGGCCAGGTCACGGGCGAGCGGGCCCATGGACCAGCCGTCCCCGACGATGTGGTGCATGACCAGCAGCAGCACGTGCTCGTCCGGGGCGAGTGCGAACAGCTCCGCCCGCAGCGGTACTTCCGAGGTCAGGTCGAATGCCCGTACCGCCGCCTCGCGCAGCAGGGCGGGCAGCTCCGCCTCGCCGACCGCGCGTACGGTCAGCGGGACCGCGACGTCGGTGGTGTCCAGCACCCGCTGGTACGGGACTCCGGCGGTGTGCGGGAAGACCGTGCGCAGGGTCTCGTGCCGGGCCACCACGTCCGCGAGCGCGGCGCTCAGCGCGGCCCGGTCGAGGTCGCCGGACAGCCGGAAGGCGAGCGGCATGTGGTAGGTCGCGCTCGGCGCCCCGAACTGCTGGAGGAACCAGAGCCGGCGCTGGGCGAACGACAGCGGCATCGGATCGCGGCGGGGCCGGGGTACCAGGGCCTGCCGCGCGGTGCCGGCGTCGTGCAGCCCGGCCGCGAGCCCGGCGGGTGTCGGGGCCCGGAACAGGCTGCGCAGTTCCAGCTCGACCCCGAGGGTCGCCCGGACCCGCGAGACCAGCCGGGTGGCGAGCAGGGAGTGCCCGCCCAGGTCGAAGAAGCCGTCGTCGACCCCGACCCGCGGCACGCCCAGCGCCTCGGCGAACAGCTCGCACAGGATCTGTTCCTGCGGCGTGCGCGGCGCCCGGCCCGTCGCCGTGGCCACCGGCTCGGGCGCGGGCAGCGCCGCCCGGTCCAGCTTCCCGTTCGGCGTCAGCGGCAGCGCGTCGAGCAGTACGAACGCGGACGGGACCATGTAGTCCGGCACCCGGTCGCGCAGGTACGCCGCCAGCGCCGCCGCGGTCGTCCCGGCCCCGGCCGGCGGGACGACGTACGCGACGATCCGGTCCTCCCGGGCGAGCACCGCGACCTGGGCGACACCCGGGTGCGCGGCCAGCTCGGCCTCGATCTCGCCCGGCTCGACCCGGAACCCGCGGATCTTCACCTGGTGGTCCACCCGGCCCGCGAACTCCAGCTCTACCCCAGCCTCCGGCCGGGGGGACCCCCAGGCGCGCCAGCGAACCAGGTCACCGGTGCGGTACATCAGCGCGCCGGCCGGACCGTACGGGTTGGCGACGAACCGCGTGGCAGTGAGCCCGGGCCGGTTCAGGTAGCCGCGGGCGAGTCCCGCCCCGGCGAGGTACAGCTCACCGAGCACACCGGGGGCAACCGGTCGCAGCGCCGAATCCAGCACGTACACCTGGCAGTTGGCGATCGGCCGGCCGATCGGTACCGGCAGCGGGCAGTCGGCGGGGTCGGCCGGCAGCGGGTAGGCGGTGATCACATGGGTCTCGGCGGGGCCGTAGTGGTTGTGCAGCTCCCGGCCCGGCCGGCGCGCCTGGAGGCGGCGTACGGCACCGCCGAGGCGCATCGCCTCACCGGCCTGGGCGACCATCCGCAGGCCGGGCAGTTCCAGCCCGGCCTCCTCGGCGGCCTCGGCCAGCGCCTCAACCACCAGGTTGGGCGCGAACAGCTCCTCGACCCCATGCCGGTCCAGCCAGCGCGCGAACAGCTCGGCGCTGCGGCGCTGCTCCTCGGTCGGCACCATGAGGGTCTTGCCGTACAGCAGCGCGGAAAGCGTCTCCTGCACCGAGACGTCGAAGCTGATCGCGGTGAACTGCGCGGTGCGTGTGCCGGGTTCGCCACCGATGGACCTGTGGTGCCACGCCAGCAAGTTCAGCAGCCCGGCTGCGGGCATCACGACGGCCTTGGGCCGGCCGGTGGAGCCCGAGGTGTAGATGACGTACGCCGGGTGGCGCACATCCACGGCGACGGCCGGATCGTGCTCCGGCAGGTCCCCGTCCGGTGTGACGGCCGCGAGGTCGTCGAGCACCACGGCCGGCTGCGCGTCCTGGAGCATGTACGCGATACGGGCCACCGGATAGTCCGGGTCGACCGGCAGATAGGCCGAGCCCGTCTTGAGCACCGCGAGGACGGCGACCACCAGCTCGGTCGACCTCGGCAGCCGCAGGGCGACGACCTGCTCCGGCCCCACCCCGCGCGCGATCAGCGCGTGCGCCAGGCGGTTGGCCCTGCGGTTCAGTTCGCGGTAGGTCAGCACGGTGTCCTCGAACACCACCGCCGGAGCCTCCGGGGTCGCCCGGACCTGCGCCTCGAACAGAGCGGGCAGGCCGGCGTCGGGAGCCGGGCAGGCGGTGTCGTTGCGTACGACCAGCAGCTCGTGCCGCTCCTCGGCGGTGAGGACGTCGATCCGGCTCAACGGCCGGTCCGGCGGGGGGGACGCGGGCGGCGCCCCCCCCGGCCTCCGGGGGCCCCGCCGCGCGCCCGAGGGGGGGGGGGGTGGGGGGGTGGGGGCGGGGGGCGAGCGGGCGCTC